>JACMLV010000279.1 GCA_014379395.1 Burkholderiaceae bacterium | reverse complement strand
TCGCGCCGGCCGACCTGACGGCGTTCGCGGCCATGTGCGAACGCGAGCGCTGCCCGTTCGCCGCGGTCGGCGTGGCGACCGAGGAACGCCGGCTCAAGCTGATCGACCCGCTGAACGGCAACGCGCCGGTCGACATGCCGATGGACGTCCTGCTCGGCAAGCCGCCGAAGATGCAGCGCGACGTCGTGCACGTCGCCAACGACTTCCCCGCGATCGAACTGACCGGCCTGGAACTGGCCGACGTCGCCCAGCAAGTGCTGCTGCTGCCGACGGTGGCCGACAAATCCTTCCTGATCACGATCGGAGACCGCAGCGTCGGCGGCATGACCGTGCGCGACCAGATGGTCGGCCCGTGGCAGGTGGCGGTGGCCGACTGCGCCGTCACCACCATGAGCTTCGAAGGCTACCTGGGCGAGGCGATGGCGATGGGCGAGCGCACTCCGCTGGCCGTGATCGACGCGCCGGCCTCGGGCCGCATGGCGGTCGGCGAGGCGATCACCAACATCGCCGCCGCGCCGATCAAGGACATCTCCGACATCAAGCTGTCGGCCAACTGGATGGCCGCCTGCGGCCAGCCGGGCCAGGACGCGGCCCTGTACGACACCGTCAAGGCGGTCGGCATGGAACTGTGTCCGGCGCTCGGCATCAGCATCCCGGTCGGCAAGGATTCGCTGTCGATGCGCACCACCTGGCGCGACGACGAGCAGGCCAAGTCGGTCACGTCCCCCGTGTCGCTGATCGTGTCGGCCTTCGCGCCGGTGACCGACGTGCGCCGCTCGCTCACGCCGCAGATCCAAAGCGACGCCGGCGACAGCGCCATCATCCTGATCGACCTCGGCCGCGGCAAGAACCGCATGGGCGCCTCGGCGCTGGCGCAAGTGACCGGGCAACTGGGCAACGAGGCGCCGGACGTCGACAGCGCCGCCGACCTGAAGGGCTTCTTCGCCGCGATCCAGGAATTGAACGCCGACGGCAAGCTGCTGGCCTACCACGACCGCTCCGACGGCGGCCTGTTCGCCACCCTGACCGAGATGGCCTTCGCCGGCCACAGCGGCCTGTCGATCAACCTCGACATGCTGACCATGGAAAGCGAGCACGCGGCCGACTGGGGCGACGCCAAGAACTGGGCCGGGCAAGTGGCCGAGCGGCGCAACGAACTGACCCTGCGCGCCCTGTTCAGCGAAGAGCTGGGCGGCGTGATCCAGGTGCGCCAGGACGAGCGCTCGCTGGTGATGGACGTGCTGCGCAAGTACGACCTGGGCGCCTGCAGCCACATCATCGGTAAACCAAACGAGCGCGACGTGATCGAATTCACGCGCGACGCGCGCATGATCTACTCCAAGCCGCGGGCCGAACTGCAGCGCCTGTGGAGCGAGACCAGCTGGCGCATCGCGCGCCTGCGCGACAACCCGGACTGCGCCGACGCCGAATACGACAGCGTGCTCGACGAAGCCGACCCGGGCATCAGCCCGATCCTCACCTTCGATCCGGCCGAGAACGTCGCCGCACCGTTCATCGCCACCGGCGTGCGTCCGCGCGTGGCGATCCTGCGCGAGCAGGGCGTCAACTCGCACATCGAGACGGCGTATGTGATGCACCAGGCCGGCTTCGCGGCGGTGGACGTCCACATGAGCGACCTGATCGCCGGGCGCGTCAAGCTCGACGACTTCCAGGGCGTGATCGCGGTCGGCGGCTTCTCGTACGGCGACGTGCTGGGCGCGGGCGAGGGCTGGGCCAAGACCATCCTGTTCAACGCCAGCCTGGCCGAGCAGTTCGCGCGCTTCTTCCAGCGCGGCGACAGCTTCGGCCTGGGGATTTGCAACGGCTGCCAGATGATGAGCAACCTGAAGGCGATCATCCCGGGCGCGCAGGCATGGCCCAAGTTCACCCGCAACAAGTCCGAGAAATTCGAGGCGCGCTTCGCGATGGTCGAAGTGCTCGACTCGCCGTCGATCTTCTTCCAGGGCATGGCCGGCACCAAGACCGCCATCGCCGTCGCCCACGGCGAGGGCTTTGCCGACTTCTCGCAGACCGGCAAGTTCGACGAAGTGCAAAAAGCGCTGCGTTTCGTCGACAACGGCGGCGCCGCCACCGAAGCCTATCCGTTCAACCCGAACGGCTCGCCGCAAGGCTTGACCTCGGTGACCACGCCGGACGGCCGCTTCACGGTGATGATGCCGCACGCCGAGCGGGTCTTCCGCACGGTGCAGCAATCCTGGCATCCGGCAGCATGGGGCGAGGATTCGCCGTGGATGCGCATGTTCCGCAACGCGCGCAAGTTCGTCGGGTAACACCGGCCGCCGGGCTCAAAC
>JACMLV010000278.1 GCA_014379395.1 Burkholderiaceae bacterium | reverse complement strand
CAACGAAGACCTGACCCGCAGCATCCTGCTGCAAATCATCCTGGAAGAAGAGGCCAACGGCGTGCCGATGTTCTCGAGCGGCGTGCTGTCGCAGATCATCCGCTACTACGGCCACGCGATGCAGGGCATGATGGGCTCCTATCTGGAAAAGAACGTGCAGGCCTTCACCGACATCCAGCACAAGTTCACCGGCACCTCGGCCGGCACCTTCGAGGGCAAGCCGTTCAGCCCGGAGATGTGGACCCAGTTCATGAACGTGCAAGGCCCGATGATGCAGGGCATGATGAACAACTACGTCGACCAGAGCAAGAACCTGTTCGTGCAACTGCAGGAGCAGATGCAAAACCAGAGCAAGAACCTGTTCGTCACCTTCCCGTTCGTGCCGGGCGCCGCCGACAAGCCGCCGACGAAATAAACCCCGCGGGAAATCGGGCATGGTTCTGTTACGGATGCGCCCGGGGTACAATGTCAGATTCGCCTGACCCTATTCCCCGCATCCACTATGTCCGAGATCTCCCGCATTCCCCCATCCCCCGCCGCATCCGCCCCGTCCGAGGCCGCCCCGGCCAAGTCCGGCAACGCCCCCAAGGTCGGCTTCGTCTCGCTCGGCTGCCCGAAGGCGCTGGTCGACTCCGAGCAGATCCTGACCCAGCTGCGCGCCGAGGGCTACGAGACCGCCAAGTCCTACCAGGGCGCCGACCTGGTGATCGTCAACACCTGCGGCTTCATCGACGCCGCCGTGCAAGAGTCGCTCGACGCCATCGGCGAGGCGCTGCATGAAAACGGCAAGGTGATCGTCACCGGCTGCCTGGGCGCGAAGAAGAACGCGGCCGGCGAGGACATGATCCTCAAGGTCCATCCGAAGGTGCTGGCCGTCAGCGGCCCGCACGCGCTGGCCGAGGTGATGGACTCGGTCCACCTGCACCTGCCCAAGCCGCACGAGCCGTTCATCGACCTGGTGCCGGCGCAGGGCGTCAAGCTCACGCCCAAGCACTACGCCTACCTGAAGATCTCCGAGGGCTGCAACCACCGCTGTAGTTTTTGCATCATCCCGTCGCTGCGCGGCGACCTGGTCTCGCGCCCGATCGCCGATCTGATGCTGGAGGCGGAAAACCTGTTCAAGGCCGGCGTCAAGGAATTGCTGGTCATCTCGCAAGACACCAGCGCCTACGGCGTCGACGTCAAGTTCCGCTCCGGCTTCTGGAACGGGCGCCCGGTCAAGACCCACATGACGCAGCTGGTCGGCGCGCTCGGAGAGCTGGCCAAGCAATACGGCGCCTGGGTGCGCCTGCACTACGTCTACCCGTATCCGCACGTCGACGAGATCATCCCGATGATGAGCGGCGGCCACATCCTGCCCTACCTCGACGTGCCGCTGCAGCACGCCCACCCCGATGTGCTCAAGCGCATGAAGCGCCCGGCCAGCGGCGAGAAGAACATCGAGCGCATCCGCGCCTGGCGCGCCATGAATCCCGACCTGACGATCCGCTCGACCTTCATCGCCGGCTTCCCCGGCGAGACCGAGGCCGAGTTCCAATACCTGCTCGACTTCATCGCGGAGGCGCAGATCGACCGCCTCGGCTGCTTCGCCTATTCGCCGGTCGAGGGCGCCACCGCCAACGAACTCGACGGCGCGGTGCCGGAGGAAGTGCGCGAAGAGCGCCGCGGCCGCCTGATGACCTTGCAGCAGGAGATTTCCAAGAAACGCCTGCAAGCGAAGATCGGCAAGACCATCCGCGTGCTGATCGACTCGGTCGACCGCACCGGCGGCGTCGGACGCTCGGCCGCCGACGCGCCGGAAATCGACGGCGTGGTCTACGTCAAGCCGCCGTACGAGCCGCACAAGAAGCTGCTGGTGGGCGAGTTCTACGACGTCGTCGTCACCGCCGCCGACGCGCACGACCTGTGGGCGGCAGCATAAGCTTGGGCATGTTGCCCTGATCATCCAAGGCGGATCGCGTTTCGGCGCGATCCGCCTTTTTTCATAATTGGCTGCCATGACCATCAAAAAATCCGTACAGACCGCCCTGATCCACACCGACTACAAGGCGCCGGAGGGCTTCGCCGCCTTCCCGAGCGCGATCCACCACGCCTCGACCGTGCTGTTCAAGGACGTCGCCGCGATGCGCTCGGGCGACTGGAAGAACAAGAACGCCTACACCTACGGCCTGCACGGCACGCCGACCACCTTCACGCTGGAGGCGCGGCTGGCCGAGATCGAGGACGGCAAACATTGCCTGCTGGCGCCGAGCGGCCTGGCGGCGATCGCGATGGTCGACTTCGCGCTGCTCAAAACCGGCGACGACGTGCTGCTGCCGGAAAACGTCTACAACCCGAACCGCGAGCTGGGCAAATGGCTGTCGCAGGACTTCGGCGTCACCGCGCGCTATTACGATCCGCTGATCGGCGCCGGCATCGCGGCGCTGATCCAGCCGAACACCAAGTTGATCTGGACCGAGGCGCCCGGCTCGGTGTCGATGGAGGTGCCGGACCTGCCGGCGATCTGCCAGGCCGCGCACGAAAAGGGCGTGCTGGTCGCGCTCGACAACACCTGGTCGGGCGGGCTGGCCCTGCGCGGCTTCGAGCTGGGCGTCGACATCATCATGCAGGCGCTGACCAAGTACCAGTCGGGCGGCTCGGACGTGCTGATGGGCGCGCTCATCACGCGCGATCGCGCGCTGCACGACCGTCTGGCGCAGGCCCACATGCGGCTCGGCATGGGCGTCGGCGCCGACGACGCGTATCTGGTGCTGCGCGGCCTGGCGACGCTGAAACTGCGCTTCGACGCGCACGACGCCGGCGCGCGCAAGGTCGCAAGCTGGCTCAAGACGCGCCCGGAGATCGGCACCGTGCTGCATCCGGCGCTGCCGGACTGCCCGGGCCACGACATCTGGCGGCGCGATTTTTCCGGCGCCGGCGGCCTGTTCTCGGTGCTGTTCGACGAACGCTACAGCGAAGCACAGACCGACCGTTTCGTCGACGCCTTAAAACTGTTCAAGATCGGCTACAGCTGGGGCGGCGCGAACAGCCTGGTGATGCCGTACCGCATTGCTGCGATGCGCAAGGGCTGGCAATTGAAGGGCCAGCTGGTGCGCTTCAACGTCGGCCTGGAAGACCCGCTTGACCTAATCGCCGACATCGAACGGGCGTTTTTGACACTGTAATTAGCGGCGGCGGACGCTATACTTTTAGGTCCGGCAGTTGTAAGGGTGGGCGCGGCTTTCGCGACACTGGTTTTGTGTCCGGGCCGCGCGGACATCCGCGTGGGCACAGAAGCGGTGCCCACCCTACGCAACTCGCCAAGCGCACTGGACGCAATTAGGTAGGGTGGGCACGGCGGTATCGTGCCCACGCGGATGTCGCACGGCCCGGGCGGAAAACGGTGCCTCGACGGCTCGCCCACCTGCGCAAAGCGCGCCGGCGCTGCGCATCGCATGCTGCAACGCGGCAAAAAAACCGCCCGGTAGCGGGCCTGTCATATAAAATTCGTACACTTGAAACACGTAAACTTAGTTTCACTGCGGGATTATTGCCCACTCGGGTTTTTTCATTTAAGGAAGAAAATATGGGAATCAATACGATCGGTATCGTTGGTGCGGGGCAGATGGGTAGCGGCATCGCGCAAATTTGCGCCGCCGCCGGCTTGAACGTGATCATGAACGACATTAACGACGCCGCCGTCCAGCGCGGCATCGCCAGCGTGTCGTCGAACCTGCAGCGCATGGTTTCCAAGGAAAAGATCTCGGCCGACGACGCCGCCGCGATCCTGGCCCGCATCAGCGGCACGGTCACGCTGGCCGACCTGTCGGGCGCCGATTTCCTGGTCGAGGCGGCCACCGAGAACGTCGCCATCAAGGATCAAATCCTGAAAAGCCTCGACGGCATCGCCAAGGCCGACGCCATCATCGCCACCAACACCTCGTCGGTCTCGATCACCAAGCTGGCCACCAGCCTGTCGGATCCGTCGCGCCTGGTCGGCATGCACTTCTTCAATCCGGTGCCGGTGATGGCGCTGGTCGAAGTCATCCGCGGCGTGCAAACGAGCGACGCCACCTTCGACGCCACCAAGGCGCTGGCCGAGCGCGTCGGCAAGACCACCGTCGGCATCAAGAATTCGCCCGGCTTCGTGGTCAACCGCATCCTGATCCCGATGATCAACGAAGCGATCTTCGTGCTGCAAGAGGGCGTGGCCAACGCCGAGGAAATCGACGCCGGCATGAAGCTGGGCGCGAACCACCCGATCGGCCCGTTGGCGCTGGCCGACCTGATCGGCCTCGACACCATCCTGGCCGTGATGGAAGTGTTCTACCGCGACTTCAACGATTCGAAGTATCGTCCGGCCATGCTGCTCAAGGAAATGGTCGACGCCGGCCACCTCGGCCGCAAGACCAAAAAAGGTTTCTTCACCTACTAAACCGGCGGTATTGCGGTAACCGGGGGCATGCAGCGGCGGCGAACAAACCGCCTGCGGCATGCCCCCGTTCTATTGAGAGCGCGATGAACATTCCCTTCGATTCCATCCTCCACCTGCTGCACGGCGCCGCCGCCGGCAGCCTGGCGACCCAGTCGCTGCAAATGCCCGGCTACCCGTTCGCCTCGGCGTTGCCGTTCGTGCTCGACGAGCGGCATCGCCCGATGTTCCTGATCAGCCGCCTGGCCGAGCACACCAAGAACCTGCTGGCCGACGGCCGCGCCTGCCTCTTGGTGCACGGCGCCGACGGCCAGAGCGTCTTGCAGGACGAGCGCGCCTCGGTGCTGGGCGATGTGCAGCGCATCGATGCCTCGCCGGAGCTGGTCGCGCGCTATCTGCGCTACCACCCGGACGGCGAGCGCTACCTCGCGCTGGGCGACTTCACGTTCTTCCGCATGGCGCCCAAGGGTGCGCGCTACATCGCCGGCTTCGGCAAGATGGGCTGGATCGAGGAGTCCGACTGGATCGACGCGGCGCAATTGTCGCTCGAGGACGAGGCCAAGCTGATCGCCGATCTTGGCGACCTGGGTCGGGCGGATTGGCGGGTGCTGGGAGTCGACTTACACGGCGCCGACATCGAGCGCGCCGGCCAGCGCCGCCGCCTGCGTTTCGCCGACGGGCCGGTGGCGCCGGATCGCCTCGCCGAGGCGGTCAGGCAAAGCGCGCTGGTGGATGGCTGAGTTAGTGTGATGGAGCCAAGGGGGCGGCGAGCCGATGTCGCCATCCCTTGAAAGTGTCCTGAATCATGAGCACGAAATAGACTGTGGACGCGCCGGTCGCGGGCTGGCCAGGCGCTGGTATTGGATAACACAGCTTGAAATTTCCTTGCCGAGCTTCTTCGCCAGTGTCACCGGCGTACCGCGATAACTGCAAGCGATCCAGAATTCTTGATCGCTCTGCGCAAATTGCCAGCGAGCCTGGATGGTTTGGCCGTCCGATTCCTCGTTCGGCACCAGCGCCATTTCCGCCCGGGGATGCCCGGCGTAGATCTGAACATTTTCCAGCAGATGCGTGCTTGGCGTGTCGACCGCCTCCCAGCCGGCAACCGGCGCAACCTTCGCCGATTCCAGGCGCATCGCTGATGGACACTCGAAGCGCATCGTTTCCGCTTGCAAAGGGCCGCCGCAACATAACGCCAATAGCGATGAAAGCGTGAATCTATGTTTCATGGAAGCTCGCTATTCAATAACGTAAAAGGTCGCGCCGTCATTGCTGCGCGACGTTACCTTCTTGCCAATTCCGATGCTGCGCCGCGTCACTTTCCCTTTGCTGTTCCACTGATCGAGGACCGTGATTTGAAAGCGGTCGTGGCTTAGGTAGATTGCCGCATGCCGGCCACGAGAGTCGACAGGGTAATGTCCCGTGTCATCGAAGGTGGCGATTGCGGTGCCCCGCTGGATTTGACCGAGCGTTGCGTCGGCAACTCTCATGCCCTTTCGCCAGTTTGGGGTGCTTGGGGCACTGGTGGTTTGCCTTACGAATTCGACGCATTCGGCATTCCCTTTGGCGTTCAAATAGACTTCTTTCTCAGCGATGTCTTGTTCACTCACCTTTAGCAAGTAAGGCATATTTCCCCCATGAAGTTGGCCGGGAATCTATGCCGCTCGGCTGGCTAAGATTTCCTCTTGGCAATCTTAGTGGGCCTCTTTTATTTCGAATTGCGTCACATCATTCAAGTACAAAGAGTGGATATGGGCTCTTGGGGGGAATGATGTGAGGCGCGAGAGTTCAATCAGACGTGCGCCTACACAGGCATCGCTTTGTTCTCGTTGAGGTCGAGGAAACCCTTGAGCAGGCGATACGCCTTCCAGATCCAGGCCCCGACCCACATCGGCACCGCCAACAGCAGGCCGACCACCGTCATGGCCAACAGGCCGCCGAGCGCCATCCAGAAGAAATACCACCAGAACGAGCGGATCATCCAGCTGTGATGGCTGCGCACGAAGGTGCCGGCGGAATCGTCGCGCTTGACGTAGTTGAGGATCAGCGGGATGAAGGAAAACATCCCGAGCGAAAACACGAAGCTGACGGCGTGGCCCATGTACAGCCACCACGCCAGATTCTTCACCGACTCCAAGCGATTGTCCAAAACCAGATCTTGTTGCATCGAAGTCCTCCTCATGTGTTGATTTTTCGATTATAGCGGGAGTCCTCTCGGGGCGCGCCCCGGCTCGCGCGGCACGCCAGTTTCTTTTCTGAAAATTTACTGACGTAAATAATTTGCTTCGCAGATACCTTATAATAGATGCTATAATTGTTGCTTTATGTTCACTAATATTACCCATGGGCATTGATGGTTTTCCTGCGGGAACGGGCACCCCCGGCCTGCGCGTCAGCCTTGCGATATTGGTGCTCGGATGCATCTTGCCGCTGGCATTTGTCGCGGCCTACCTGATCTTCCATTTCTACGATTCAGAGCAGGAGCAGCTGACCCGCAACGCCATCCTCCAGGCGCGCGCGATGGTCGCCACCGTCGACCGCGATTTCAGCGGCACCCAGGCGGCGCTGCAGGCGCTGGGTAGCTCGCGCCAGCTGGCCGCGGGCGACCTGCGCCGCTTCCATGGGCGGGCGGTGCAGGCGTTGCGCAACATGAACGTCGACAGCGTCGTCGTGCTCGACCAGAACGGCCAGCTGCTGCTGTCGACGCGCGTGCCGTTCGGCACGCCGCTGCCCAAACTGGCGAACGCGCCGATGCTGGAGCGGGTGCTGCAAACGGGCAAGCCGACGGTGTCGAACCTCTATATCGGAGCGGTGACGGGCAAGCCCATCTATACGGCGGCGGTGCTGGTCCGGCGCGACGCCGGCGGCGTCTTCCTGTTGTGCGCGGCGGCCGCGCCGAACCGGCTGGGCAGTATCTTGAGCGAGGCGGGCTTGCCGGGCAATTGGCGCACCGCCATCATCGACGGCGCCGACGCGGTGGTGGCGCGCAGCCACGACATCGAAAAATTCCTCGGGAAAACAGTGCGCCCCGAGTTGGCGCGGCAGATGAGCGCGGCCGCCGAGGGCGGCTTCGGGACGACGACCCAGGACGGCATTCCGGTCACCACGGTGTTCAGCCGCTCGCCGAAGACGCGCTGGGCGGTGGTGCTGGGCATGCCGCTGGGCGAGCTGACGGCCGAATTGAACCGCACCCTGGCCTGGCTGATCTGCGCCGTCCTGGCGGCCCTGGCCGCCGGGCTGGCCCTGGCCTGGTCCATCGGCCGCAAGATCTCGGGCTCCATCCTGGCGCTGATCGAGCCGGCCGTCGCGCTCGGCGCCGGCCGGCCAGTGCACATTCCGTCCCTGCATTTCAACGAGGCCAACGTGCTCGGCCAGGCCTTGCACGCGGCGGCGGCCAGCCTGCAGCAAACCCAGGCCGGCCTGCGCGAGCGCGACCAGTGGCTCGCCCTGACGGCCAACGCGACCGACCTGGGCATCTGGGCGCACGACTTCGCCGGCGACAAGGTCTGGGTGTCGGAGCAGTGGCGCGCGCTGTTCGGCTTTTCCAGCGCCGAGCCGGTCGGGCTGGGGGGCGTGATGGCGCGGCTGCACGCCGACGACCGCCAGGCGGTGCGCCGGGCGCATGAGCGGGCGCTGAGCGAAGTAGGCCAGTACGACATCGAATTCCGCATCGTCTTGCCGGACGGCACGCTGCGCTGGATCGGCTCGCACGGCCGCGTCGAGGCGGACCGAGACGGCCGGCCGCTGCTCGCGCGCGGCGTCGCGTTCGACATCACGGCGCGCAAGCGCGCCGAGCTCGAGGTGCAGCAAAAGCAGGAGGAGATCACCCATTTGTCGCGCGTGACGATGCTGGGCGAATTGTCGGGCGCCCTCACGCACGAATTGAACCAGCCGCTGACGGCCATCCTCAGCAACGCCCAGGCGGCGCAGCGCTTTCTGGCCCGCGACCCGGTCGACCTCGACGAGGTGCGCGCGATCCTGCAGGACATCGTCGACGAGGACAAGCGCGCCGGCGAGGTGATCTGGCGCCTGCGCCGGCTGTTCGAGAAGAGCGTGACGCTGCGCCAGCACATCGACCTGAACGAGCTGGTGGCCGAGGTGGCGCTCATCCTGCGCAACAACCTGATCAACCACGGCATCACCCTCAAGACCGAATCAAAGCTGGCCGGCGCGCGGGTGTTGGTCGACCGGGTGCAGTTCCAGCAGGTGCTGATCAACCTGGTGATGAACGCCGGCGACGCGATGGCCGGGCTGGCCGCGCCCGAGCGCCTGATCGTCATGCGCGTGGCGCCGGCCGTTCCGGCCTGCGCGCAGGTGAGCATCATCGACCACGGCACCGGGATCCCGGCCGCCTGTCTGGGAAAAGTCTTCGAACCGTTCTACAGCACCAAGGAGCGCGGCATGGGGCTGGGCTTGTCGATTTGCCGCAAGATCGTCGCCGCCAACGGCGGCGCGCTGTGGGGCGAGAACAACCCGGTGCGCGGCGCCACCTTCCATCTGCGCATACCGCTGCAAAGCGGCGCCGGGGCGGCCGCGTGAGCCCGCGCGTGTTCCTGGTCGACGACCAGTCGGCCGTGCTGAAGGCCCTGTCGCGCCTGCTGCGCGCGGCCGGCTTCGAGGTCGCGCCGTTCGACTCGGCGCTAGCCTTCCTCGACAGCGGCGAGAGCGACGGCGCCGGCTGCCTGGTGCTCGACCTGGCCATGCCGGACATGGACGGCATGGCGCTGCAGCAGGCGCTGGCCGCGCGCGCCAGCTTGCTGCCGGTGATCTTCCTGACCGGCCACGGCGACATCGCCACCGGCGTGCAGGCCATGAAATCGGGCGCCTTCGACTTCCTCACCAAGCCGGTCGACGACGAACAACTGATCGGCGCGGTGGTCGAGGCGATCGAGCGCAACCGGCAACGGCGCGACCAGCGCGCGCAGCGCGGCGAGATCGAGGCGCGCCTTGCCAGCCTGACTCCGCGCGAGCGCGAGGTCATGCACCTGCTCGTGGAGGGCAAGCTCAACAAGCAGGTGGCCGGCGAGCTCGGCACGGTCGAAAAAACCATCAAGGTGCACCGCGCCCACGTGATGGCCAAGATGCAGGTGCGCTCTCTGACGGCGCTGGTGCGCCTGGTGGACCTGGTCAACCCTCCGGCGCCCGGTGCGCGCTGAGCCGCGCGGCGCCGTCCGCGGTATTGGCCCAAGGTCCAATACCGCGGATGGCGGCGCCACGCTATTGTGCCCGCCATGAAACTCTCTCACCCTTGGGTTGCCGTCGTCGACGACGAGGCGCCGGTTCGCCGCGCGCTATACCGCCTGCTGCGTTCGGCCGGCATCGAGGCGCACACCTTCGACAACGGGGCCGCCTTCCTCGACGCGATCGCCGACCGCGGGCCTTGCGGCGAAGCCTGCGGCGAGCCATGCTGCAAGCCTTGCGGCAAGCCCTTCTGCGTGGTGCTCGACCTGCACATGCCCGGGCTATCGGGCCTCGAGGTGCTGGCGCGGCTGGCGCGCGACGCCCCCGCCATCCCGGTGATCGTCGTCACCGGCGACGATTCGGCTCTGCTGCGCCAGCAAGCGATGCGAACCAATCCCCTCAGTTATCTGAACAAGCCGATGAGCGACCAGTCGCTGCTGGAGGCGGTCATGCTCGCGGCGCCGCGTGCCGACGGCCCCCAATGAAAAGGCGGCGGCCGGTGCGCGGCGATTGTTTTTCATCCGATGTCATGTCTTATCAATCATGAGGAAATCCATGCCAAGCAATTGCTCATCCCCGGCCAGGTTGTGGGAAAACCCAGATTGGCTGGAAATAGACTTGTCTTGCCTTACGTTCAGTAATGGAACCAGAAAATGAGAGATGTAAAAATAAGTATCGAGATACGCATTGACGCGGGCAACGAAAGCGACGCTCGGGAGTATGCCGCCGCACATGGCATTGACACCACTGGCGCACATTGGCATCGAAATCCCAGCAGCAAAGCGGGACGACTCTATGTCTCCGACTCGACCCCATTGCTTGCTGCCCAATTTTCCAAAAGTGCCGCAGAAGCCGTGACCAAATAGCGTGTGGGTTTAATGGCGAGCGCTCGTCAAGGGGAAAGGTGGCTGACGTCGGAATTTTCGGAATGCGGCCATTGATCTGCCATCTCCGAGACCGGCCGGCAGCATGATGTGAAAAATGGCTGCTTGCCAGTTGACCACAAGCCGGAACGACTTCCTCGTCAGCGCACCGCCGCGCAGACATCGAGCACGAGGCCGCGCAACCAGCGATGCGCCGGGTCGGCGTCGAGCCGCGGGTGCCACAGCAACGACACCGTGATCCGCGGCGCCGGAACCGGCAGCGGAAAGCTGTGCATGCCGGCGCGCAGCGTGCCGGTTTGCCGTTCGGGAACGCTGGCGATCAGGTCGGACGCCCTTGCCAGCGCCAACGCGCTCGAAAAATCGCCGACGATGGTGGCGATCTCCCGTTCCAGCCCGAACGGCGCCAAGGCGTCGTCGATCTGGCCCTTCTCCAGCCCGCGCCGCGAGACCGCGATGTGCCTGCCGCCCGCATAACGCGACGGCGTCATTTCTCCCTCGCTTAGCGCGTGCCCGGCTCGCACCACGCCGACGAAACGATCGCGGAACAAGGCCTGTGCGCGCACCTCCGGGCCGGTCGTCGCCGCGATAACACCCGTCTCAAGATCGACGCTGCCGTCGCGCAGCGAGGCGCTCTCCTTGTTCGGCTTTTGCACGAAGCACAGCCGCACGCCGGGCGCCGCCGCGACGGTGCGCGCGATGAGCTCTGCGCCGAAGTTCTCGACGAAGCCGTCGCGCGCGCGCAGCGTGAACGTCCTGACGAGCCGCGCCAGGTCGAGTTGCTCGGCCGGCCGCAGCACCGCCTGCGCATCCAAAACGAGCTGGCCGGCCCGCTCGCGCAGCTCGAT
>JACMLV010000277.1 GCA_014379395.1 Burkholderiaceae bacterium | reverse complement strand
GCCGCGCAGTGGCTGGTGCAGCCGGGCCAGTCGATCAACGCGGCGATCCGCGCCGCCAAGCCGGGCGACACGCTGCGGGTCGCGCGCGGCACCTACGCCGAGCATGTGCTCATCGACAAGCCCCTGACCCTGCTCGGCGTCGACTTGCCGACCATCACCGGCGGCGGCGGCGGCGACGTGATCCGCGTGCGCGCCACCGACGTGCGCATCGAGGGCTTCCTCGTGCGCGACAGCGGCGACGACCTGACGGCGCAAAATTCGGCCATCTACTTCGAGCCCGGCTCGCACCGCGCCACCGTCAGCGGCTGCACGCTGGCCTACAACCTGTTCGGCGTCTGGCTGGAAAAGGTCGACGACGCGCGCGTGCTGCAAAACGTCATCACCGGCAAGCGCGACCTGCTGTCGTCGATGCGCGGCAACGGCATCCAGCTCTACCGCACCAACGGCGCGCAGGTGATCGGCAACAACATCAGCTTCGCGCGCGACGGCATCTACGTCGACATCTCGAGCAAGGCCCTGTTCCGCGGCAACAAGATCCACCATCTGCGCTACGGCACGCACTACATGAACACCAACCACAGCGTGTGGGAGGACAACGAGTCCTACCTCAACCGCGGCGGGCTGGCGCTGATGGAGGTGCGCGACCTGGTGGTGCGCAACAACAAGGCCTGGGGCAACAGCGACCACGGCATCATGCTGCGCACGATCCAGGATTCGCTCATCGAGAACAACGTCGTGGCCGACAACGGGCGCGGCTTTTTCATCTACGACGCAGAATTCAACGTGCTGCGCAATAATCTGGTGAGCGGCAACCGCGTCGGCGTGCACCTGACGGCCGGCTCGGGCAACAACAAGGTCGACGGCAACGACTTCATCGGCAACCAGGAACAGATCAAGTACGTCGCCGCGCGCGACGTCGAATGGGGCAAGACGCAGGGCAATTACTGGAGCAATTACAGCGGCTGGGACCAGAACGACGACGGCTACGGCGACATCGCCTACGAGGCCAACGACGTGGTCGACCGGCTCAACTGGCAATACCCGCTGATCAAGCTGCTCATGTCGAGCCCGTCGGTGCAGACGCTGCGCTTCGTGGCGCGCCAGTTCCCGCTGCTGCGCACGCCGAGCATCGTCGACCGCCATCCGCGGATGCGGCCGATTTACAAGGACTGGAGGCGCTGGAGTGAAAAGTGAAAACATGGCGGCCGCCATCGAGGTGGCCGGGCTGAGCCAGTGGTTCGGCGAGGTGCGGGCGTTGGACGACGTCAGCCTGACGGTGGCGCGCGGCGAGATGTTCGGCCTGATCGGCCACAACGGCGCCGGCAAGAGCACGCTGTTCAAATTGATGCTGGGGCTGATCCAGCCGAGCGCCGGCGAAGTGCGGGTGCAGGGCGAGCCGATCCGCGGCGCCGGTTTCCGCCAGGTGCGCCGCCGCATCGGCTATCTGCCGGAGAGCTTCGTCACCTACGACAACCTGACCGGGCTGGAAGTGCTGCAGCTGTTCGCCGACTTGAAAAAGGTGGCGCGCGCGGCCTGCGCGCCCCTGTTGGAGCGCGTCGGCCTGAAGGAGGCGGGCGGGCGGCGCGTGCGCGGCTATTCGAAGGGCATGCGCCAGCGGCTCGGCTTCGCCCAGGTGCTGCTCGGCAGCCCGGACCTGATCTTCCTCGACGAGCCGACCAACGGCCTCGACCCGCAGGGCATCCACGACTTCTACCGCATCCTGCGCGAGGTGCAGGGCGAGGGCGCCACCATCATCATCACCTCGCACATCCTGGCCGAGATCCAGGAGCGGGTCGACCGCCTGCTGGTGCTGCAGAACGGCCGCGTCGCCGCGCAGGGCACGCTGGCCGAGCTGCGCGCCAGCAACACGCTGCCGTCGGTGATCGAGTTGACGCT
>JACMLV010000005.1 GCA_014379395.1 Burkholderiaceae bacterium | reverse complement strand
TGACCGCGTGGCTGATTGTTTTTGCGGTGACAGCGTTGGCGCAGTCGGGCCGGGTATCGATGGCCGCGCGCTGCACGAGGGATTGCGGCGCGGCGGCGTGGAAACCGTGCTGCAAAGCGTCGGCGACGCGCCGACGCTGACTTTCCTGCTGCGGGCCGACCATGCGCCGGCCGACATCGAGCGCGCCGTGGCGCTGCTGAAACAACTTCTTCAGGAGGCGGTATGAACGAACAGGTCGAATTTCTTCCCTTCATCGCCGAACAGGGCGGTGCGGCGCAGCTGGAATGGGGGCAAAAGCAGGAATGGGGCCAGGAGCTGGAATGTGAAGACGAGGGCGTGCTGGAAGGCGAGCGCGGATTTGGCGGGCACGGAGGCCGACGCGGCGGAGGCGGACGTAGCTTTGGAGGCGGACGGGCCGTGGCTGCATCCGGCGCTGGAGCTGGAGAAAATCCGTCTGCTGGGCCTGCCCGGGCGCGACCAGGCCCTGATCATGGGCGGCAATTTCCTGCGGCTGATCGGACAGGGCTGAGCGGCGCCCGACTCGTTTGCGGCGCCGGCTTCCGCGAATCGAATATAAGTGTATGATTATAAAGAATAAAAATTTCTTTTCCGCATGGCGAGCGCGGAGTTGTCGATGAAAAACATGGCGAGGGAAAGGGCGCGAATCACGTTGCAAATTTCCGCTGCCTTGGTGCACAGGCTGCAAGAGGCGGCAGACCTGCGCGGCATGACCTTGAAGCACTTCCTGGTTGAAACGGCGCTGACGGAGGCGAACCGGCTCGCCCGACGGTCGGCAGCGACCCGCGACGCGCCGCAAGACGCCGCCGTGTTGAGCGAGCCGGCGGACGATCCACATTAAGCGCGCTCGAAAGCCTCCTCATCCATTCCCGGCGATTCTTCCTCTTCGCCATCCTTGCCATGCGCCAGCCGGTACAGCAAGGGCAGCACCAGCAGCGTCAATATGGTCGAGGAGATGATTCCGCCGATCACCACCGTCGCCAACGGACGCTGGACCTCGGCCCCGGTGCCGGTCGCGATGGCCATCGGAATGAAGCCGAGCGAGGCGACCAGCGCGGTCATCAAGACCGGGCGCAGGCGCGTCAGCGCGCCGGTGTCGATCGCTTCGTCCAGACGCATGCCTTGCTCGCGCAGGGTGCGGATGAACGACACCATCACCAGCCCGTTCAGCACCGCGACGCCGGACAGGGCGATGAAGCCGACCGCCGCCGAGATTGACATCGGGATGTCCCGCAGCCACAGCGCGACGATGCCGCCGGTCAGCGCGAACGGGATGCCGGTGAAGACCAGCAAGCCGTCCTTGACGTTGTTGAACATCACGAACAGCAGGGTGAACACCAGGAACAGGGCGAGCGGCACCACCAATTGCAAGCGCCGCGTCGCCGACTGCAGCTGCTCGAACGTGCCGCCCCAGCTGGTCCAATAGCCGGGCGGCATCTTCACCTCCGCCCGAATCAGGCGCTCGGCCTCCGGCACGAAACTGCCGATGTCGCGGCCGCGCACATTGGCGCTGACCACGACGCGCCGCTTGCCGTCCTCCCGGCTGATCTGGTTCGGCCCGGGGGCGAAATCGAGGGTCGCCACCTCCGCCAGCGGAATATAACTGGTCGCGCCGGAGCGCCCGCCCGGCCCCGGCGGCAGCGCGATCGGCAGGCGTTGCAAGGCTTCCAGGTCGGTGCGCAGTTGCTCGGGCAGGCGGACGATGATGTCGAAACGCCGGTCGCCCTCGAACATCGTGCCGGCGTGGCGCCCGCCCGTCGCGATGGCGAGGGCCTCCTGCACGTCGCCCACGTTCAAGCCGTAGCGCGCCGTCTTGTCGCGGTCGATGTTCACCGTCAGCATCGGCAGGCCGGTGGTCTGTTCGACCTTCACCTCGGCGGCGCCGGCGACCCGGCCGAGGACGGCGGCGATCCCGGCCGCCGTGTCGTTGAGCACGTCCATGTCGTCGCCGAAGACCTTGACCGCGACGTCGCTGCGCACGCCCGAGATCAGCTCGTTGAAGCGCAGCTGGATCGGTTGCGAGAACTCGTAGCTGTTGCCGGGATACTTGGCCGCCTCGGCCTGGATCGCCGCCAGCAGCTGGTCTCGGGTTTTCCTCGGCGCCGGCCATTGGCGCTCCGGCTTGAGCATGACGTAGCCGTCGGAGATGTTGGGCGGCATCGGGTCGGAGGCGATTTCGGCGGTGCCGGTGCGGGCGAAGATGCGCTCGATCTCGGGGAACTTCGCCTTCAGGCCGCTTTCGAGCTGTTTCTGCATGTCGAGCGACTGGCTCAGGCTGGTGCCGGGGATGCGCAAGGCCTGGATCGCGAAGTCGCCTTCGTCCAGGCTGGGGACGAACTCGCTGCCCATGCGGGTGGCCAGCGCGCCCGACAGGACGACCAGCACGGCGGCGATGGTCAACACAACGGCCCCGTTCGCCATCACCCTCGCCAGCAGCGGTTGGTAGAGCCGTTTGGCGCAGCCCATCAGCCGGTTCTCCTGCTCGGCGACGCGCGCGCCGATGAACAGGGCCACCGCCGCCGGAGTGAAGGTCAGCGACAGGATCATCGCGCCGATCAGGGCGGCGACGACCGTGAAGGCCATCGGATGGAACATCTTGCCCTCGACGCCGGTGAGCGCGAAGATCGGGATGTAGACGATCATGATGATGAGCTGGCCGAACAGCAGTGGCCGGCGCGCCTCCCGGGCGGCGGCGAACACCTCGTGGAAGCGCTCGCCGCGCGTCAAGGGCCGCTGGCGCTGTCCCTGCGCGTGGGCCAGGCGCCGCACGCAATTTTCCACGATCACCACCGCGCCATCGACGATGATGCCGAAGTCGAGCGCGCCCAGGCTCATCAGGTTGGCGCTGACCTTGTACGCCACCATGCCGGTGAAGGTGAACAGCATCGACAGGGGAATCACCATCGCCGTGATGAGGGCGGCGCGGATATTGCCGAGAAACAGGAACAGGACGGCGATGACCAGCACCGCGCCCTCCAGCAGGTTCTTCTTGACCGTGCCGATGGCCTTGTCGACCAGCACCGTGCGGTCGTAGACGGTGAGCGCGCGCACGCCGGCGGGCAGGGTGCGGTTGATGTCCGCCATCTTCTTGTCGACCGCCTGCGAGACGACGCGGCTGTTCTGGCCGATCAGCATGAAAACGGTGCCGAGCACCACTTCGCGCCCGTTGTCGGTCGCCGCGCCGGTGCGCAGCTCGCGCCCGATCCCGACCTCGGCCACGTCGCGCATCCGTATCGGCACGCCCTGGACGTTGCTGAGGATGACATTGCGGATGTCGTCGAGCGACCGCACCTGGCCCGGCGCGCGCACCAGGAATTGCTCGCCGCGCCGCTCGATATAGCCGGCGCCGACGTTGTCGTTGTTGCGGTCGATGGCCGCGACGACGTCTTGCAGCGTCAGGCTGTACGAGGCCAGCTTGCTCGGATTCGGCGTGACGTGGTATTCCTTCGCGTAGCCGCCGATGGAGTTGATCTCGGTCACCCCCGCCACGTTGCGCAGCTGGGGCTTGATGATCCAGTCCTGGATTTCACGCAGGTCGGTCGGCGTGTAGGGCGCGCCGTCCGGCTTCCGGGCGCCCGGTTCGGCCTCGACCGTCCACAGGTAAATCTCGCCCAGCCCGGTCGAGATCGGCCCCATCATCGGCGCGACGCCGGCCGGCAGCCGTTCCTTCGCCTCCTGTATGCGCTGGTTGACCAGCTGGCGCGCGAAGTAGATGTCGGTGCCGTCCTTGAAGATGACGGTGATCTGCGACAGGCCGTAGCGCGACAGGGAGCGCGTCTGCTCCAGGTTCGGCAGGCCGGCCATCACGGTTTCGATCGGGAAGGTGACGCGCTGCTCCATTTCCAGGGGCGAATAGCCGGCCGCGGCCGTGTTGATCTGGACCTGGACGTTGGTGATGTCCGGCACGGCGTCGATCGGCAGCTTCTGGTAGCTGAAGGCGCCGATCCCCGCCATGGCGAACACGGCCAGCATGACCAGCCATCGGTGCCCGATGGAAAAGCGGATGAGTCGTTCAAACATGCGATTCCTCCTTAATGTTCATGCTCGGCGCCGCCCTTGCCCTGTTCCGCCTTGACGACGAAACTGCCGCCGGCGGCGTAGGCGGTGCCGGCCTCCAGGCCCTTGACGATTTCGGTGTGCTTGCCGTCGCTGCGCCCCGGGGCGACCGCCTGCGCGAGGAAGCCGCCATCGACCTTGACGAACACCGTCGGACGGTCGTTCACCGTCTGGATCGCGTCGGCGAGCACGGCGACCGGCGCCTCGCGCTCGTCCGACGTCAGTTCGACGTTGACGAACAAGCCCGGCCGCCAGGCCATGTCCGGGTTGGCCAGCGTGACGCGCGCCTTGGCGGTCCGGGTTTGCTCGCCGAGCAGCGATCCGACGTAGGACACCTTGCCGGTGGCGACCGAGGCCATCGAAGTGGCCTTGACGGTCGCCTTCGCGCCCACGCGCACCGTGCCCAGATCCGTGGCCGGCACGATGATTTCCGCCCACACGGAGGACAGGTCCGAGATGGTGAACACGTTCGCGTCCTCCTTGACCGCCTCGCCCAGGGCGATGTGCTTCTCGACGATGGCGCCGTCGAAGGGGGCGCGCAGCTCGAACCGGCTCAGCGCGCCGCCGGCGCCGCTTGAGGCGCCGATCGCGGACAGCTTTTCCTGCGCGTTGCGGGTCGCGATTTCAGCCTCGCTCAAGCTCTGCCGCGCCTGGAGATAGTCCTGCTCGGCCGAGATTTTTTCTTGCCAGAGATGCTTTTCCCGTTCGTAGGTCACTTGCGCCAGGGCCTGGCGCTTCTGGGCGGAGAGCAATTCGCTGCGCATCCCGGACAACTGCGTGCTGGCGATGACGGCGAGCAACTGCCCTTTTTTGACCTGCTGCCCGAGATCGGCGGCGACGCTCTCGACCACGCCGGCGAGGCGGGGCACCACGTGCGCGGTGCGGTCCTCGTTGAAGCGCACCTCGCCGGCGAGGACGATGGCGCTGCCGATGCGGGCCGGCCCGGCGGTGTCGATCGCGATGCCGGCGGTCTTGATCTGGGCGTCGCTCAGCGCGATTTTGTCATCCCCGTCCGCGTGCTTTTCGTCCTCGTGTGCGTCGTCGGCGTCCTTGCCGTGATGCCCGCCGTCGCTGTGCGCCGACGGTTCGGCGTGCGCGGCCGCGCCTCGGTCTTTGTCGGCGGGGGC
>JACMLV010000276.1 GCA_014379395.1 Burkholderiaceae bacterium | reverse complement strand
GTGACCTACCCGGTCAAGGGCGCGACCCTGATCGGCAACGGCCCGGACGTGCTCAACCGCGTCTCGATGATCGGCAACGACATGCGCCTCGACTCGGGCGTCGGGGTGTGCGGCAAGGAGGGCCAGAGCGTGCCGGTCGGGGTCGGCCAGCCGACCCTGCGCATCGACGGCGTCACCGTCGGCGGCACCGCCTGAGCGCCGCGTACGAATGCCGCGGTACTAATGCATTCATCATCGGCGGCCCCCGCTAGCGGGTGCCGCTCACAGCAGGACGCCGGCCGGCGTCATCAGCAGGCGCTTGCGCAGCAGCGCCTCCATCGCGTCCGGCGCCACCGGCGGGCACAGGTAATAGCCCTGCAATTCATTGCAGTCGAGCGCCTGCAGCATGTGCAGCTGCTGCGGCGTCTCCACCCCTTCGGCCACCACCCCCATGCCCAGCGCGTGGGCCATCGACACCATCGCCTTGAAAAACGTCTCGGCCTTCGGCGTGCGGCCCAGCTCCGCGGCGAAGCACTGGTCGATCTTGAGCACATCGGTGTCGAGGCGCTGCAGCTGCGACAGCGACGAATAGCCGGTGCCGAAATCGTCGACCAGGAATTTCACGCCGCTGGCCCGGATCGCCGCCAGCGTGCGCATGGACGCGGTCTTGTCGTCGAGGATCGTGGTTTCGGTCAGCTCGATTTCGATCGATTCCGGATCGAGGTGGTGGCGCGCCAGGCACTGCGCCAGCCGGCCCTCTATGTCTCCATTGTTCAGTTCGGACGCCGACATGTTGAACGACACCGGCACCATCGGCAGCCGCATCGCGCGCCACAGCGCCACCTGGCGGCACACCTTGTCCATCACCAGGGCGCCCAGGCCGACGATCAAGCCGGTCGACTCGGCCAGGCCGATGAATTCCTTCGGCGCCAGCAGGCCGCGGGCCGGATGGCGCCAGCGCACCAGCGCCTCGATGCCGCAGATCGCGCCGCTGCCGCTCGACAGCCGCGGCTGGTAATGCATCAGGAACTGGTCCTCCCGCACCGCCTGCGCGAACTCCTGCTCGCCGCGCATGCGCGCCATCAGTTTTTCGTATTGCTCCGGCTGATAAAAGTGGTATCGGCCCTTGCCGGCCGCCTTGGCGGCGTACATCGCGATATCGGCGCGCCGGAACAGCGTGTCGACCTCGTCCCCGTCGGCCGGAAACAGGCTGATGCCGATCGAGGTGCCGACCAGCGCCTTGCCGGCGTCGAGCTCGATCGGCTGCCTGAATCGGTCGACGATGCGGCCCGCCACCAGGCCCGCGCCGCGCGCGCCGTCGACGTCTTCGAGGACCACCGTGAACTCGTCCCCGCCCAGGCGCGCCAGGCTGTCGCCGGGGCGCAATTCCGACTTCAGGCGCCGCGCGGCCACCTGCAGCAGGGTGTCGCCGGCGGCGTGGCCGAGGGTGTCGTTGACTTGCTTGAAATTGTCGATGTCGATGAAGAACAGCGCCAGCACGTCCTGGTTGCGCCTGGCCCGCTCGAGCGCCTCGGGCAGGAAGCTCGTCAGCCAGTGCCGGTTCGGCAGCTTGGTCAGGGCGTCCTCGTGCGCCATCGACAGCAGGCTCTTTTCATGCGCCTTGGCGGCGGAGATGTCGCGTATCGTCACCGCCAGGCCATCGCCGACGCGCACCAGCCGGCGGTACAGCCACAGTCCGCGGAAGGGGCTGGCCGGTGCCGCCTCCCATTCATCCTCGTAGAGCCCGTCGGCCATCGCCTCGCGCCCGATTTGCAACAGCCTCGACAAGTCCACCGGCCGGATGATGGCGCTCACGCGCGGGCCGTCAGACAGGCGCATTCCGATCATCTGCTCGCGCGTGACGTTGCCGAAGGCGGCGCCGGTCTCGTTGCAATCCTCGACCAGGAAATCGACGATTTCGCCGGTTTCATCCTTCAATGCGCGCAGGAAGTAAAAGCCCTCGTTGGCGCCCTCGGTCGCCAGCCGGTACGCGTCCCGGATTTCCTGCGCCTGTTGCTTTCTCCACACCAGGCGCAGCGCCGCCGCCGTCCCGGCCAGGGCGGAGAAGAACAGGAACCAGGTAGCTGCGGCCGCGCCGTCGAGGTAATTGGCGGCCATCATCCGGTACTGGACCAGCGCCTCGCTCTCAGCCAGTCCGATCACCACGAACAGCGGATAGGGCGTCAATTGTTGCCATGCGACCAGGCGCGCCTCGTCATCCCCGGGCCGCGCCCGGTCGCGCAGCACATAGCGGCCGGCGGGCCCGCTGAAAGCCGGCCCGCCGGGCG
>JACMLV010000275.1 GCA_014379395.1 Burkholderiaceae bacterium | reverse complement strand
CTCCTCGATCAACGCCTTGATCTCCTTGGCCGCCTGCGCGCTTCTCTGCGCCAGGCTCCGCACTTCGCTCGCCACCACCGCAAAGCCGCGCCCCTGCTCCCCGGCGCGCGCCGCCTCCACCGCCGCGTTGAGCGCCAGGCTGTTGGTCTGGAAGGCGATGCCGTCGATGACGCCGATGATGTCGGCGATCTTGCGCGAGGCGGCGTTGATCGAGTCCATCGTTTGCACCACCTGCGCCACCACCGCGCCGCCCTGTCGCGCCACCTTCGACGCCGAGATCGCCAGCTGGTTGGCCTGCTCGGCGTTGGCGGCGTTCTGGCGCACGGTCGCCGTCAGCTGTTCCATCGAGGCGGCGGTCGCCTCGATCGAGCCGGCCTGCAATTCGGTGCGCGCGGACAGGTCCTGGTTGCCGGTCGCGATCTCGTTGGAGGCGGTGGCGATCGACGCGGTGCCGGCCCGCACATCGGTGACGATGTGGGCCAGGCTGTCGTTCATGTCGCGCAGCGCCAGCAGCAGGCGCCCGGTCTCGTCGCCGCCGTCGGCCACGATGTGGCTGCTCAAGTCGCCCGCCGCGACGGTGCGGGCGATGTGCAGCGCCTGTTTCATCGGCACCGTGATGGCGCGCGTGGTCAGCCAGGCGCACAGCGCCGACAGCACGATCGCGATGGCGCTGAGGGCCGCCATCAGCTTCTGCCCGCGGGTGACCGTGGCGCCGATGGCGCGGCCGGCGTCGGCCGTCTCGTCGCGGGCGATGGCGGACAAGTCGTTGAAGGCGGCGTCGAGCGGCTTGTCGGCGCCGCTGACGGCGGCGTCGATCGCGCCGACGGCGGCGCCTTCCGATTTCATGCGCACCGCCTTGTTCATCGCGCCGCGATAGCCGACCGCGGCGCGCGCGATCTGGTCGAGCAGGGTGCGCTCGCGGGCGCTGATGGCGGCGCGCGGATAGGCGCCGGCGGTGGCCTCGATGGCGTCCATGTCGGCGCTGAACTTGCGGTCGTAATCGCCGCCGCGCAGCAGGTAGTTCTTGAAGTGGTGGACCGCCAATCCGAGCTTGGCGTTGCCCTGCGCGGCGAGGCGCGATTTTTCCAGCGTCACGGTGGAAAAGGCGTCCCAGTGTTCGCCGACGCCGCCGAGCGCGTGAAACGAGGTCAGCCCGAGTCCCGCGGCCAGCAGCGTCAGCGCGCCGAACGCGGCGGCAAGGCGGGTGCCGATGTTGAAATGGCTTGTCTTCATTCTGTTTTTTCTCTCAATGTGAAGTGGCGCGGCCGCCGCGTGCAAATGATTTATTGCAATAACAGCATAGCTGGCCAATATGTCACGCTGGTGACGCGCCATGCGGCCGATCAGGGAAGGGGAGGCGGGGCCGGGCCGGCCGCGCCGGTCAGCGGAAGATTTTTTGCGCGCCGACGATCATGGCGACCGGGACGGCCAGAAGGGCGAGCAGCAGAAACACGTCGCCGCAGGCGGCCGCCAGGGCTGGTGAAAAACCCTGGCCGCTGATGTGCAGGACCTGCTCCCAGTGCGGGATGGCGTGCGCGCCGCCGGCGCCGCCTGCGCGCGGATAGTTCAGGCGCAGCGCCAGCGTCGCCAGCGCCACGCTGGAGGACAGGCCGAGCTGGCGCAGGATGTTCTTGACCTGGTAGCCGTGCGAAAACACGGCCGGCGGCAGGTCGCTGAAGGCGCCGCCGGCGGTGCTGCCGAGGAAGAACGGCATGGCGGCGCCGCCCAGCAGGATCGGCGCCAGGAGCGCCGGCCACGGAGCGCCGGCCGCATCGTCGAAGGTTTGCAGCGCGAACAGCACATTGGCGCCGGCGTAGACGGTCAGGCCGAGCAGCATGAACAGCCGGTTTTTCGGCCAGCGCCGCGCCAGCGCCAGATGCGATAGCGCGGCGAGCAGCGTCATGAACAGGCCGGCCGACACCAGCGCCATCGTCATCCACGGCGTCAAGCCGACGCCCAGCTCAAGGAAGAGCGGCAGCAGGAAGCCGCCCGCGCCGAGCATGAAGTAGCCGGCGAAGTAGAACAGCATGCCGAGCAGATAACGCCGTTGAAACAGGCCGCGATAGTCGATCAGCGGGCGCTCCCGGTGCCACTGGCGCCAGGCGAACAGGCCGAGGATCGCGATCGACGCCAGCGCCAGCGGGCCGGTGGGGGCGGCGGACGGCGAACCGGCGCTGGCCACTTCCTGGATCGCGTACTGCAGGCCGAACACGCCGAGCGCCATCCACAGCAGCCAGCCCCAGTGCTCGCCGCTGCGCTCTGGCGGCGGCACGGTGGCGCGCGACAGGCAGGGCGCGGCGATCAGGGCCACCGCCGCCGACAACGGCGGCAGGCAGAAAAACACCGCGCGCCAGCCGAAGCCGTCGCTGAGCAGGGTGGCGAGCAGCGGGCCGAGCGCGGTGCCCAGCATCAGGCTGGTGATGAAGACCAGCGAGCCGTGGAAGCGCGCGGCCGGCGCCAGCGTCTCGATCGCCATCCGGCCGGCGGTGAAGAAGGTGGCCCCGCCCAGCCCCTGCAGCAGGCGGCCGAGGGCGAACTGGGACACGCCGCCGGCGCTGCCGCACAGCACGCTGCCGAGCGAGAACACGGCCAGCGAGGCCAGCACGAAATCGCGGTAACCGATGCGCTCGACCACCCATTGATGCTTGTAGAGCATGATGATGGCGGCCACGCCGTACAGCGTGAAGGCGAAGGCGAACTGCTCCGGCGTGAGCGCGAGGCCGGCCATGATGCGGGCGGCGGAAAACGTGACCAGGCTGTTCTCGAAAAACTCGACGCAGGTCACCGCGCCGATGGTCGGCAGCATCCTGGAGTTGGCCGGCGGGGTGGGCGGATTCATCGTGCGGCGGCGGGTGTGCAAGGGACAAGGGGAAACTATGCGCCGCACTCGGCAATGTGTAAAATCGATTGTCGTAATCGCGAGTATTGACATGGATGATATTGACCACGCCGCCTTCCGGCGCCTCGATTTGAATTTGCTGGTCGCCTTCGACGTGCTGATCGCCGAGCAAAGCGTGACCCGCGCCGCCGCCCGCCTGTGCATCGGCCAGCCGGCGATGAGCCACGCGCTGAACCGGCTGCGCGAATTCTGGGGCGACGAGATCCTGTACCGCGACGGCCACCGGATGCGGCCGACCGACAGGGCGCTGGCGCTGATGCCGGCCGTGCGCGCCATCCTCGGCCAGACCCAGGCGATGCTGCAAGCCGACGACGTGTTCGATCCGCGCCAGGCGGCCGGCGAGTTCCGCCTGGCGCTCAACGAGCCGCTCGAGGCGCTGCTGCTGCCGGGCCTGATGGCGCGCCTGCGCGAGCGGGCGCCCAAGCTGAGCCTGTCGGTCCAGCCGGTGCCGCCTGCGATGCAGCTCGACCATCTGGAGCAGGGCGACATCCGCCTCGCGGTCGGCTACTTTCCCAAGATGCGCGAGGTGCACGAGCAGAGCGCGCTGTGCGAATCGGGCTTTTCCTGCGTCTACAACCCGGCCCTGCTGGCCTTGCCCGAGACGGTCACGCCGGAGCTGCTGTGCCGCTATCCGCACATCCACACCAGCTACGCCGGCAGCGGCCCCGGCCTGGTCGATCAGGCGCTGCGCGAGGCCGGCCTGCGGCGCCAGATCGTCGCCTACAGCGCCAATCCGCTGTCGCTGCCGTTCGTGGTCAAGCAAAGCGCCTTGCTGGCGGTGGTGCCGGACCTGCTGGCGCGCCTGTTCCAGGCCCACGCCGACCTGCGCATCGCGCCCTTGCGGTCGCCCGGATTGTCGCTGCCGATCTCCATCGTCACGCACCGGCGCGACAGTTCCAATCCGCTCAACCGCTTCGTCAGCGCGCAGATCGCCGACGCCATGGCGGCTTTACCGGGATCTTGATTTTTGCGCCGCCGCGGCGCTTCGTCTTGGTCACGAAGCGGACATATTCAATGGTTAGGCTGCACAGTAGATCGCCGGCTCGAAGGCGGTCGGCGACGACCCCGTCGTTACCCCTTCGCAGGGCAAGCAGTGCTAACCGAAAGGCAAAAGATGATGAGCGCGACCAGCAATCACAACCCGAGCGCGGCGACCGCGTCCGACTCGGCCGCCATGCAATTTCTGACGTTCCGCCTCGGCGAGGGCGAATATGGCTTCGACGTACAACACGTGCGCGCCTTGCGCCACTACGACACGCTGGGCCGGGTCGGCGTCGGCCCCAACCTGGTTAAAAACGTGGTGTCGATGGATGGCGCGATCTTGCCGCTGGTCGACATGCGCGTGCCCTTCTATCCGGAGGCGCCGCCCGCGTGCACTCGGCTGAGCGTGGTCATGATCGTCGCGCTCGGCGAGGGCAGCGTGGCGGTCGTGACCGACGGCACGCACGACCTGCTCGCGCTCGACGCCGGCCAGATCGCGCCGTTGCAGGGCGGCTGCGGCTGGACCGACGACTGCCTGATCGGGCTGGCGACGGTGGCCGAACGGCGCGTGGTCCTGCTCGACGCCGGGCACCTGTTCGCCCGCGCCATCAAAGCGCGGAG
Organism: Burkholderiaceae bacterium; assembly: GCA_014379395.1. Lineage (GTDB taxonomy): Bacteria > Pseudomonadota > Gammaproteobacteria > Burkholderiales > Burkholderiaceae_D > Janthinobacterium. The sequence goes on along the minus strand of JACMLV010000275.1, from coordinate 27 downwards.
CGTTTCCATCGTGTCCGCATCCTCCGG
>JACMLV010000274.1 GCA_014379395.1 Burkholderiaceae bacterium | reverse complement strand
TCTCCGTTGACGGCGCACACCACCGGCATCGGCAGCGCGCGCAGCGCCAGCACCAGCGGCGCGTAGTTCTTCTCGACCGATTCGCCCAGGTCGACGCCCTCGGCGCCCGGCTCGACGGCGCGGTCGGACAGGTCCTGGCCGGCGCAAAAGCCGCGTCCGGCGCCGGTCAGCACCAGCACCCGCGCGCTGGCGTCGGCCTTCAATTGCGCCAGCGCGGCGCGCACCTCGTCGTGCATCTGCTGGGTGAAGCTATTGAGCTTGTCGGGCCGGTTCAGGGTCAGGCGGGCGACGCCGTCTTCGATCGAAAACAGGATGGTTTCGTAGTTCATGGATTCTCGCTGTGGTGATGGGTGGCGATGGGTGGCGATGGGTTGCGATGGGTTGCGGGGCCGTCAGGCCTGGTCGAAGTCGAGCACCAGCGAGGCGCTGGCCGGGAAGCTCTGGCAGCTGAGCACGAAGCCGGCCGCGATCTCGTAGTCCTCCAGCGCGTAGTTGACGTCCATGTCGACCTTGCCCTCGACGACCTTGCAGCGGCAGGTCGAACAGACCCCGCCCTTGCACGAATAGCGCATGTCGATGCCGTGGCGCAGGCCGGCGTCGAGCACCGATTCCTTGTCCTGCTCCATGCTGAAGGTGCTGTGGTTGCCGTCCATGATGACGGTGACCTCGGTGCCGCGCGCCGCGCCCGGCGTGGCGGCGCGGCGCTTGTGCTCGTGCTTCGGGATGCTGGCGGCGAACAGCTCGATCTTGATGCTGGCCTTGGGCAGGCCAGCCTCCTGCAGCGCCGCCGAGACGCCCTGCATCATGTCCTCCGGGCCGCAGACGAAGGCGGCGTCGACGTCGGCCACGCGGATCCAGCCACGCAGCAGCTGCGCGCATTTCTCGTGCGTGATGCGGCCGTTGAACAGCTCGATATCCTGCTGCTCGCGGCTCATCACGTAGACCAGGTTCAGGCGCTGAAGATATTGATCCTTCAATTCACTGAGCGCCTCGCGGAAGATCACCGTCGAGGAAGCGCGGTTGCCGTACACCAGCGTGAAGCGGCTGAGCGGCTCGGCGCGCAGCGTGGTCTTCAGGATCGACATGATCGGCGTGATGCCGCTGCCGGCCGCGAAGGCCAGATAGTGCTTGCGGTTCTCGGGCGCCAGCGGCAGGTTGAAGTGGCCCATCGGCGGCATCACGTCGAGCGTGGCGCCGGGCTTGAGCGTGTCGTAGGCCCAGCTCGAAAACTGGCCGCCGGGCACGCGCTTGATCGCCACCTTCAGCGTGCCGTCGTGCACCGCCGAACAGATCGAATACGAGCGCCGCAGATCGGCGCCGTTGACGCGGGCGCGCAGGGTCAGGTGCTGGCCCTGGGTGAACTGGAACTCGCGCGCCAGCTGCGGCGGCACGGCGAAGGTGACGACGATGGTGTCGCGCGTCTCGTGCGCGACGTGGGAAACGGACAGCGGATGAAATTTGCTCATAAGTTACTCACTTGATGTGGGCATGACTGGTGTTTCGCCTGGACGCGGTGGCGGACACTGCGTTCCCACCCTACGTTTTCCTCGCCACTGTTCATGTAGGGTGGGCACCGCTTTTGTGCCCACGCGGATCAAACCGGCACTAATGACACTTGAAATAATCGAACGGCTCGCTGCAATCGAGGCAGCGGTACAGGGCCTTGCAGGGCGTCGAACCGAACTGGCTGACGACGCTCGTATGGACGCTGCCGCACAGCGGGCAGGCGACCCGCGGCGCGGGCGTGGCGTGGCGCCGCACGCCGGTGCTCAGCGCGCTGATGTCGACCACCTTCTGGGCCGGCGGCGCGACGCCGTATTCGAGCAGCTTGCGGCGTCCGTCCTCGCTCATCCAGTCGGTCGACCAGGCCGGCGCCAGCTGGCTCAGCACCCGCACCTCGGCCACGCCGCGGGCGCGCAGCGCATCGCCAACCGCGTCGGCGATCACCCGCATCGCCGGGCAGCCGGAATAAGTCGGCGTGATGGTGACGGTGCAGACCCCGTCGGCAGCCAGTTCGACCGCGCGCACGATGCCCAGGTCGACCACCGAGATGACCGGAATCTCCGGGTCCGCGACGTCGGCGAGCCAGTCCCAGATCCGCTCCACGCTGGCCACGGCGCTCACCACTTGGCGCCGGGATAGGCGCGCTGGAGGAACTGCATCTCCGCCAGCAGAAAGCCGAGGTGCTCGGTGTGGCGGCCCTGCTTGCCGCCCTTTTGCATCCAGGCCTCGGGCGACGGACGATTCAAGGTCGCCTCCTCGAACACCTCGGCCACGTGCGCCAGCCAGTCGGCGCGCAGCGCCGCCGGATCGGGCGCGACGCCCTCGGCCAGCATGGCGCGCTCGACGTCGTCATAGGCGAACAGCTCGCCGGTGTACGGCCACAGGCGCTCGGCGGCGGCCTGCATGCGGGCGTGGCTCTCGGCCGTGCCGTCGCCCAGGCGCACCACCAGGTCGCCGCTGCGGCGCAGGTGATAGGTGACCTCCTTGAGCGACTTTTCGGCCACCTGCGCAATGCGCGCATCGCTCGCCGCGCACAGGCCACGCAGCAGGAAGTAGTGGTAGGCGTCGAAGTAGAACTGGCGCATCAGGGTCACGCCGTAGTCGCCGTTCTGCTGCTCGGTCAGCAGGCAGTTCTTGAACTCGTGCGCGTCGCGCAGGAAGGCCAGCTGGTCGGGGTCGCGCTGCCGGCCCTCCAGTTCGCCGGCATAGCCGAGCCAGAGCCGGGTCTGGCCCAGCAGGTCGAGCGCGACATTGCTCAACGCCATGTCCTCCTCCATCGCCGGCCCCTTGCCGCACAACTGCGACAGGCGCTGGCTCAGGATCAGGCAGTTGTCGCCCAGGCGCAGCAGGTAATTGACTTTATCGTCCACGGTCAACCTCGCATCACAGGTTCTTGACTTCTTCCGGCATCGGAAAGAAGGTCGGGTGGCGGTACACCTTGCTGTTCGACGGATCGAACAGCGCCTCTTTGTCGCCCGGGCTGCTGGCCACGATGTCGGCCGCGCGCACCACCCAGATGCTGACGCCCTCGTTGCGGCGCAGATAAACGTCGCGCGCGTTGTTGACCGCCATCTGCGCGTCGGACGCGTGCAGGCTGCCGACATGCTTGTGCGCCAGGCCGTGCTGGCTGCGAATGAAAACTTCCCACAGGGGCCAATCGGTACTCATCACATCTCCTTAGAACTGGTCTAACTGGTCTAACTGGTCTAACTGGTCTAACTGGTCGTTCAGGCGGCGGCGCGCTTGGCCTGTTTGTCGGCGTAGGCGCCGAGCGCGTCGCGGAACCAGCGCCCGTCCTCGTAGGCCTTGACGCGGGTCTCGAGGCGCTCGCGGTTGCACGGGCCGTCGCCGCGCAGCACGGCGTGGAATTCGTCCCAGTCGAGCGCGCCGAACGTGTAGCGCCCGGTGGCCGGGTCGAGCTTGGCGCTCTGATCCGGCACCTTCAGGCCCAGGTATTCGATCTGCGGGATGGTCTGGTCGACCATGCGCTGGCGCAGCTCGTCGTTGGAGAACAGCTTGATGCGCCACTGCGCCGACTGCGCGCTGTTGACCGACTCGCCGTCGGACGGGCCGAACATCATCAGGGACGGCCACCACCAGCGGTCGAGCGCGTCCTGCGCCATCGCCTTCTGCTCGGGCGTGCCCTGGCACAGGCTCATCATGATGTCGTAGCCCTGGCGGGCATGGAACGACTCCTCCTTGCAGACCCGGGTCATGGCGCGCGCGTAGGGGCCGTAGGAGCAGCGGCACAGCGGGATCTGGTTGATGATGGCCGAGCCGTCGACCAGCCAGCCGATGGCGCCCATGTCGGCCCACGACAGGGTCGGGTAGTTGAAGATGCTCGAATACTTGGCCTTGCCGGCGTGCAGCGCCTCGAGCAGATCCTCGCGCGCCACGCCGAGCGTCTCGGCCGCGCTGTAGAGGTACAGGCCGTGGCCGGCCTCGTCCTGGATCTTGGCCAGCAGGATCGACTTGCGCTCCAGGGTCGGCGCGCGCGTCACCCAGTTGCCCTCGGGCAGCTGGCCGACGATCTCCGAATGGGCGTGCTGGGAAATCTGGCGGATCAGGGTCTTGCGGTAGGCCTCGGGCATCCAGTCCTTGGCCTCGATCTTGACGCCGGCGTCGATGCGGGCCTGGAAGGCGCGCTCCTCGACGTCCATCTGGTCCGCCGTGCGGACCGTCTTGAGGCCGGTTTCAACCATTTGTGCGTACATGTTGTATGTCTCCTCGCGGTCAAGGGCGCGTCGCGGCGCCCCATGCCTTGAATAATAGGATACAGCTTCAACGTTGTACACACTTTTTTTGAATCATTTTTAAATTCAATGTCAGATATTGGAAACCGTGATCGCAAAAAAACCGGCCGGATGCGGCCGCCGCCAAGTAAACTCTCGTTTTCCCTGCGAGAAGACCGATGAAAAATTTGTTGACCAGTCGCGAATGGATGGCCCAGCTGCTGGCGGCCGATCCGCCGCGCTCGAAGTCGCTCGTGATGACCATCCTCGGCGACAGCATCGCCGTGCACGGCGGCGTGGCCTGGCTGGGCAGCCTGATCGAACTGCTGGCGCCGTTCGGCGTGAACGACCGCCTGCTGCGCACCAGCGTGTTCCGGCTGGCGCAGGACGGCTGGCTGGGCGCCAGCCGCGACGGCCGGCGCAGCTCGTACTCGATCATGCCGGAGGCGCTGGCCCGCTTCGAGCGCGCCAACGCGCGCATCTACGCGCCCCTGATGACGCACTGGGACGGCAGCTGGACCATCGTGATGGGGCCGGCCGGCAGCATCGACGCGGTCGGGCGCGGCCTGCTGCGCAAGGAGATGTTGTGGGAGGGCTACAGCATGACGGCGCCGGGGGTCTTCATCCACCCGGCGGCCGACCCCAAGGCGCTCGACGAGATCCTGAGCCGCACCAAGCTGCGCGGCAAGCTCTACGTGTGCCGCGCCAGCGAGGCGCAGGGCGTGAGCAAGCGGCCGCTGCGCGACCTGGTCGACGAGGGCTGGGACCTGTCGGGCGTGGTCGGCGGCTACGAGCTGTTCATCGCCCGCTTCGAGCCGCTGCTGGGCCTGTTGGACGACCTGCCCGCCGTGCCGCCCGAGCAAGCCTTCGCGATGCGCACGCTGCTGATCCACGCCTACCGCCGGGTCCAGCTGCACGACCCGCACCTGCCGGTCGAACTGCTGCCGGCGCCGTGGCCGGGGGCCCAGGCCTACGAGCTGACGCGCCAGCTGTACCGCCGCCTGTACGCCGGCGCCGAGGAATACATCATGGCCGCCCTGCGGCGCGAGGACGAGCAGGCGGGGCCGGTCGACGAGGCGTTCTACCAGCGCTTCGGTGGCTTGCGCTGAGGGTTGGCGCCGGCGGAAAGCGGCGGCGCGCCCGGCTCCGGGCTGCGCGGGGTGCAGGCGCCCAGTCCGTGACAATCGGTGATATTTTCAATTGGCAATGTTGCATATACTCGTGTTCTGAAGACTTGGTGCGGTGCGCCCCGAGGCAGAGGAAAACTTGAATACCCGAGTTCGACAGTTAAACACGTAAGTCATTGATTCATATAGTGGCGCCTTAAAAACGCTCCACTACAAGAGGGTCAATTGGGTATGTAAAGTTGGTTTTTTGATCGTCAGCGCGGAGAGGATGTCGGCCTGTGCCTGGT
>JACMLV010000273.1 GCA_014379395.1 Burkholderiaceae bacterium | reverse complement strand
GGCGGCGAAGCGGCCGTCGCCACCGATAGCGCGCCGCGCGCGGGGCAAAGCGGCGCCGGCCCGGCATTGCAAGCACGCAAGCTGGTCAGCGATGCAACGGCCGCCACTATGCCACCGCGCCTGATCGCGCCGGCACCGCAGCTGGAAACCGCAGCGGCCAGCGCTGAAATCGAAGGGCAGAAGCTGGAACGGCGCGACCCGGTCGTGGCCGCCGCCTCCCTGCCGCCGGCCCCGGCCGCCCTCGGCTTGCTGCTGCTCGCCGCGTTTTTCGCCGGCATGCTGCGCAGCAAGCGCATCGCTCGCCGCGTCACCGCCCCAATCTCAATGGAAAACCCAGCATGAATCCAATCGCCACCCCGCCCCCGGCCAGCAGCGTCGAAAGCATGATGTACGCGCTGAGCCAGCTATTCCTGACGCCGGTGCTGATCGTCATCGCGCTGCTGTTCCTGTACGCCTTCTTCGCCCTCGGCGCCTTCAGCTTGCAGGCCTGGCAGCGCCGCCGCGGCGAGCCGGCGGCGTTCGAGCTGATCCAGATGAGCCTGCGCGCCCCCGCCCTGCCGCTGTCCGAGCTGGAGGCCGAGGCCGTCACCCGGCTCGAATTCGTGCGCATCGTCACCCGCGTCGCGCCGATGCTCGGCCTGGTCGCCACCATGATTCCGATGGGGCCGGCCCTGCAGGCGCTCGGCGCCGGCCAGCTCGGCGACGTGGCCGGCAAGCTGGCGGTGGCGTTTTCGGCCGTCATCCTGGCGCTGTTGGCCTCGGCCATCACCTATTGGATCGCCAACGTGCGGCGGCGCTGGTACGCGCGCGATCTGATGTTCATTGAAAACAGCGTGCAAGGAGTCAAATCATGAAGCTGAGCCTGAAGGACGAGCACGACAGCGACGATCCGATCCTGTCGGTGGTCAACCTGATCGACGTGTTCCTGGTCCTGATCGCCGCGCTGCTGTTGTCGGTGGCGGCCGATCCGCTCAATCCGTACAGCGCCGACCGGGTGACCGTGATCCGCAACGCCGGCCAGCCGAACATGGAGATCGTCACGCGCGAAGGCAACAAGATCGAGCGCTTCCGGGCCGAGGGCGCGGCCGGCAAGGGCAAGGGCGTCAAGGCCGGCGTGGCCTACCGGATGAGCGACGGCTCGCTGGTGTACGTGGCCGATTAGCGCGATTCTGCTTCAATTACTTGGCGCCTTCCAAACACGACACGCGCCAAAATATATCCAGGATGGGCAGGTTCCGTTCATATTGCGCCCCCCTATTTCACGCGGATTTCGACGCGCCGGTTGCGCGGCTCGTACACACCGTCCGCCGTCGGCACCAAGAGTTCCCTTTTGCCGCGGCCGACCGCCTCGATGCGCTGGGCATCGACGCCCATCTTCACCAGCTTGGAGCGGATCAATTCGGCGCGCTTCATCGAGACCGCGTCGTTGACGCTGTCCACGCCCGAGGTGTCGGTGTGGCCGATCACCACCACCTCCGGCGCCGGGAAGCTCTTCACGTTGCGCAAAATCTCGTCGATGCGCGCCTCGGACTCCGGCACCAGCTGGTCGCCGCCGGTCTTGAAATAGAGGACATGGCTTTGCGGGCGCATCGGCAGCGCGTCCAGCAGCGGCTGGTAGCGGGCGCGCACCTCGGCGGCGCTGCTCATGCCCGTCTCGATCCGGCGTCCGACCGCCGCCGTCGCATAGGGTTGCGCCAGGATAGACTCCGCGCCGCCCGCTTTGGGTTGGACCGACACCGCGCTGGGCGCGCCGTTCGCTTGCGGCAACAGCACGATCCGGTCCGGCGTCGCGCACGCCGTCAACAGCAAGGCGGCGACGGCGGCGTACGCGCGCTTGGCGAGGTCAGTTCGCATCGCCGACCTCCACGATGAAGTCGGTGCCGCGGATGCCGATGGTGGCCTTCGCGGTCGAAACCCGGACCGAGCGGGGATTCAATTTCCCGATCAAGCCGGTGACATAACGCATGCTGCCGCGCAGGATCGAGGTCTCGACGCGGCCCTGGTTGGTCTTGGCATCGAAGGCGAAGCCGTCGATCACCAGCGCGGCGTTCGGGCCGAGGCTGATCAAGGTCTCGTCGCGCAGCGTGATGCCGACGCTGCCCGCCGGGCCAACGACGACGCGGTCCGCTTCGCGCACGCCATCGCCGACGTGAAGCGCACTGGACTTGCCGGCGCGCTCGACGCGCACATCGCCCTGGACGATTTTCACCGTTCCCGAATCGACCGACCAGGCATCGACGGCGGCGCACAAGCCGGCGATGGCGATGATCGCTTTTAATTTTCCCGCCAACCGCATGCCCTGATTCCTTGATGAGGTTCTGTGGATTACGTTGTCTGCGTTCACTGTAAATTGCAGCTGAGCATTATTATCGCGCCATTTTTTTCAAAATGATCAACCGGCGGAAAATATCCCGGCCACGAGGCGACGAGCCGTACGGTTCGCCAAGCCGCCGCGCGTCTTGAAGGCGGGCAATTTTCCCGCCGCTTTTATGGCATCATCGGCGCTCCCCAGACCTTGCCGCCGCCGTTTATGCCCGCTCCCAGCGTCCCGCCCCGCCCCCTCGACTTGAAGCGCCACCTGCTGGCGCGGGTTTGCCTGTTCGCGCTGGTGGTGCTGCTGCTCGGCTCGGCCGCCGCGCTGCTCGAGGCGCGCCACCGGGTGCGCGCCGACATCGGGCGCACCGGCCTGACGATCAGCCACCTGATCAACGACGGCATCGCGCGCAGCGGCAACGCCTACAGCCGCACGCTGACCGAGGCCGACCTCGACATGACGCCGCTGCAACCGATCGGCAGGCTGGTCAACTTTTGCCTGGACCTGACCGACATCTACGCGCACGAGGTCGGCCGGCGCTGCTTCGCCGACCAGCCGCGCCTGCCCGCCGCGCTGGAGGCCTTGATGCGCGCGGTGATCGGCGCCGACGCCGTGTACCAGGGCATGGTCGGCAGCTACCCCGGCATCACGGTCGGCCAGCTGACGGTGACGCCGAACTACGGCAGCGAGCTGTTGGATCTGGCCGGCAAGCTGGGCCAGCTGCTCGCGCTGAGCATCATGATTTTGCTGCTCAGCTTTTTCGTCTACCGCCCGGTGCGCAACGCGCTCGCGCCGTCGGAAGCGATCCTCGACACGCTCGCCAGGATGGAGGCCGGCGACCTGCGCGCGCGCATGCCGGCCTTCGCGCTGATCGAGCTCAACCGCATCGGCGAAGGCTTCAACCACCTGGTCGACCGGCTCGAGCAAACCAGCCGCGACCAGCAACGCCTGGCGCACCGGCTGCTCTCGGTGCGCGAGGAGGAGCGGGCCCACCTGGCGCGCGAGCTGCACGACGAGTTCGGCCAGTACCTGGCGTCGCTCAACGCCGAGGCCGCCTACGCGCGCGAACTGGCCGAGGAAGGCGTGCCGGCCCTGCTGCCCTGCGCCGAATCGATCGGCAACACCTGCGGCCACATGATGGAGGTGCTGCAACAGATCCTGCACCGGCTGCGCCCGATCGGACTGGCCGAGTTCGGCCTGCTGCCCAGCCTGCGCCAGCTGATCGACGGCTGGAACGCGCGCAGCTACGGCCGCATCCAGTTCACGCTGGAGGCCGACGCCGATCCCTTTCTTGACGCGCTGGCCGACGACCTCAACGTCAGCATCTACCGCATCGTGCAGGAGAGCATCACCAACGCCGTGCGCCACGGCCGCGCCAGCCAGGTCACGGTGACGCTGCGCCAAGCCGGCGCCTTTCTACTGCTCGACATCGCCGACGACGGCCAGGGCGCCGCGCCGACGCCGCAGACGCAAAAGGCGGGCGGCGGCTTCGGCCTGCTCGGCATGGAGGAGCGCGTGCTGGCCCTGGGC
>JACMLV010000272.1 GCA_014379395.1 Burkholderiaceae bacterium | reverse complement strand
CGCCGAGCCGCCCGACTGGGCGCCGGAAGTGGCCGACGAGGCGCGCTTTCGCGCCGCCGAGCCGACCCGCGCCTCGGTGCTGGTACCGCTGGTGCAGCGCGAGGGCGGCCTGACGATTCTGTTCACCGAGCGGACCGCCAACCTGAGCAGCCACGCCGGCCAGATCAGCTTTCCGGGCGGGCGCCATGAATTGAGCGACCGCTCGCCGGTCGACACCGCGCTGCGCGAAACCGAGGAGGAGGTCGGCCTGGCGCGGCGCCATGTCGACGTGCTCGGCTTGTTGCCCGAGTATCACACCGGCACCGGCTACCGCGTCACGCCGGTGGTCGGGCTGGTGACGCCGCCGTTCGAGCTGCGCGCCGATCCGGCCGAGGTGGCGGAGATTTTCGAAGTGCCGCTGGCCTTCCTGATGGACGGCCTGAACCACCAGCGCCTGTCGGCCATGCGGCCCGAAGGGCGGCGCTCGTTCTACGCGATGCCCTACCAGCGCTTCTACATCTGGGGCGCGACGGCCGGCATGCTGCGCAACCTGTTCCATTTCCTGCGCGCCTAGGGCGTCGGCCAGCACTAATTGCAATAAGTTTGATTCCGGCCGGGCGCTGCGTTATCGTAGCGCATTACGGCATTGCTGATTACAAGGACGTTCGATGACATTTCTCTCCATTCTTTGCGCACTCTTGATCGAGCAACTCAAGCCGCTGCGGGCGGACAACCCGGTGTATGCCGAGATCAAGAGCCTGGCGCTGCGCATGGAGGTGTGGTTCAACGCCGGCCATCCGCGCCACGGCCGGCTGGGCTGGTTCGTCATGATGGGCGCGCTGATGCTGCCGACCGCGCTGATCTACTGGGCACTGATGCATTACGGCCTGCGCCTGGCGGCCTACGGCTGGAACATCCTGATCGTCTATCTGACGCTCGGCTTTCGCCATTACAGCCATTACTTCACCTCGATCCAGCTGGCCCTGAACGCCGGCGACGAGGCCGCCGCGCGCGCCTTGCTGGCCGAGTGGACCAAGCAGGACACGGTCGGCATGGAGGCCGGCGAGATCGCCCGCGTCGCGGTCGAGAAATCCCTGATCACCACGCACCGCAACGTGTTCGGCGTGTTCTTCTGGTTCCTGATGCCGCTCGGGCCGGCCTGCGCCGTGATGTACCGCGTGGCCGAATACCTGGCGCGCGCCTGGAACGAGCCCGAGCATATGCGCAACGAGGCCTTCGGCCAGTTCGCCGCGCGCGCGTTTTACTGGATCGACTGGATTCCGGCGCGCCTGACGGCGGTCGCCTTCGCCGTGGTCGGCAATTTCGAGGACGCCATTTACGCCTGGCGCAACTTCGCCGACCGCTGGCAGGACGAGGCGATCGGCATCATCCTGTCGGCCGGTGGCGGCGCGATGGGCGTGCGCCTGGGCACGCCGGCCGAGAGCGCGGCCCGCGTGCTGCCGCTCGACGCCGCCATGGTCGATACCTGCGACAGCGAAATGGACGCCTTGCCGGGCGAGGAGCCGGGCGTGCGCGCGCTGCAAAGCACGGTCGGCCTGGTCTGGCGCGCCTTGTTGCTGTGGATGTTGTTGTTGTTGCTGCTGTCGGGCGCGGTCTGGCTCGGCTAAACGGCGGGGCGGGCGGGCCGCGCTGTTGCGCGCACGCCATGCCGCATCATGAAATTCGGTTTCAACAACTCTTCTATAAGATATAATACCTAAGAATCGCCACAAGCGAACGAAACACCAGCCCGGAGTCATGACTGCCGGGGTCATTCATGCATCCTTGACCGAACAAGCCGCCTATGGCCGAGTTAGCTAAAAACAAGATCGAACTGCACGACGAGTTCTTTATTCTTGGCATCACCAGCAATGGAAAACAATTCCGTCCCAGCGACTGGGCCGAGCGCCTGTGCGGCGTGATGTCTTGTTTCAATCCCGACGGCGGCGGCGGCCGCAACGCGCATCTGCAATTTTCGCCCTATGTCCGGCCGACCGTGATGAACGGCGTGCGTTCGGTGGTGGTGAACACCAAGCTGAAGAAGCTGGAGCCGATGGCCTTCAATTTCGTCGTCGAGTTCGCCAAAGACAACGACCTGCAAGTGATCGAAGCCTGCGCGCTGCCCGAGCGCGAGCCGCCCAAGGCGTAAGCTGCGCCGGCCGTTGCCGGCCACTCCCCGTTGTCCTTCGAGGCCGGGCGCGCAGCCCGTCTTCCGGCGCCCCCTATTTGACGTTTGATTCAGATCAACCGCGCCCCCGCCTCGCGGGGTAGCGTCTACTTTTCACGCGCACCAGTCGCGCGCAACGAAGAGGAGGGGGGCGCCATGCGTATCGGGGATATCTGCACCATCCAAACCGTGCATTGCAAGCGAGACATGACCGTTCAGGATGCCGCGCTGCTGATGCGCCAGCATCACGTCGGCGACTTGGTCGTGGTCGAACAGCCGAACGGCGAGCAGGTGCCGGTCGGCATCATCACCGACCGCGACATCGTCGTCTCCGTGATCGCGCTCGGCCTCGACCCGGCCAGCTTGCTGGTGGGCGACATCATGACCGGCGAGCTGCTGACCGCCACCGAGGACGAGGACGTCTACGAAACCATCGAGCGGATGCGCTTCAAAAATATCCGGCGCCTGCCGGTGGTCAACAGCCTGGGCGGCTTGAGCGGCATCGTCAGCGTCGACGACCTGCTGGAATTCCTGTCCGAGGAAATGGGCGAGCTGTCGCGCATCAGTTCCGGCCAGATGGCGCAGGAAAAGCGCATCCGCAAATAGCGCCCAGCTTTAAGGGCGCGCCGGGCGATCCAGCCACAGCAGCCAGTAGTGCGCCAGCCGGCCGACGCTGCCGGCGCCGTCGAGCGTCGCCAGCGCGGTCAGCGTCTCGCGCGCCTGTTCTTTGCGCCCCGCCATCGCGTAGGCGTAACCGAGGCGCAGCCGGGCCAGATCCGGGTTCCTCTCCACGCCGCGCGCCACCCCTTTCTCGATCAGCTCGATGCCCTGGTCGAAGCGCTGCATCGTCATATGCGCGTAACCGACATTGACCAGACCGGCGCCCTTGCGCGAGCGCAGGGCGGCCGCCACCACCTTCGGCATGCCTTCGCGGGCGGCGGCGGCGGCCTTGGCCGCTTGATCGCGCAGGCGCTGGTGCGCGGCCGCGTCCGGGCCGGCGCCCAGCACGCCGGCGGCGTAGGCGGCCTCG
>JACMLV010000271.1 GCA_014379395.1 Burkholderiaceae bacterium | reverse complement strand
GCCTCAGGCGGACGAAAATGAAGAGAGCGGCCTTGGCGCCGCTCTTTTTTTGGGACAGCGAAATCCGCTTCACTGTATTGGCGCGTTGGGCCTTGCCGTCAGAATCAGCCCGGCATAGTGGCGTGGTTGTGTAAATAAATTCAATAAAATCAAATTCTTACGAAAAATGCCCGCGTCTTTTCGCTGACTGCGTTGGCCTCTTTTCCATATTCGCTGCACAGAAAATATCTGCAAATTACTGAATATGCGGTGGACATCGAAGCGATGCGGCGCCCGGAGTCGTCAAAGCTGCCCCACCGTCGTTGACAAACGAATTTGCTTGACATCGATGTAAGTCAACCCTAAATTAAAGTTCAATTGCGAACCAGGGAGAAAATTGTCATGGCTGAAACGATGACCTTCACCTTGCGGGAGACGGCATTTGTGTTCGGCGACAAGCTCAAGAACATCGTCCGTCTTATCGATGAGCATGCCGAGCTTGGCGTAAAAGTGACTCACGGAAATCGGAGCCTGCGTGTGCTCGGCATGCCGGACCTGATCTACCTGCAAGCCCTCAATGAAGTCGGAGACTTGCTGACGCCGAGGGGACGGCTTGAGCTCCATAAGGCTTTGCTCCACGGCCGGGCTAAGCGTGAAATTTTCGTTGGCAAATTTTCGCTGCCGATCGATCAACTGCAAAACGATGTGGAAAAACGTCTGGATGCGCTCAAGAGATTGAAAGACACGGTCGAGGGGAACCCGGAAGATCCTTTCATTAAAGGAACCCGAATCGAGGTCTATCGCATCTCGGCGCTGGTGGATGGCGGGGCGACTCGTGAAACCGTGTTGACGGACTATCCGTCGCTCACAGATGAACAGATAGAACTGGCGTGCACCTATGCGGAGGCGATTCCCAAAAAGGGGCGGCCCTATCCGAAGATTTCGTTCAAGCGGGCCATTGGCGCATTGTGCCTTGATGCGCTCGATGACGCGCCCGCAGACGGGGTGCGGGTCGATTCCAATTCGCTGAACCCGACATAACCCGCGCACGCCGCACAACCGGCGCCGAGGCCGGCCGCGCGCCGCGTCTCTCTACTGTGCGAAATAGCCCTCGATGTGGACCAGCTTCTCCTGCGCGCCAAGGCGCAGCGCGGCTTGCTTGCAGCTGTCGACGAACTGCGGCGTGCCGGCGATGAACACGCTGTAGCCCGACAGGTCGGGGAAGTGCTTCGGCAGGATGTCGGGGATGCGGCCGCTCAGCATGCCGTCGCGGGTTTCGCGCGTCAGCGTCGGCATGAACTTGAAGCGCCGGTTCTTGGCCTGCAGGAAGCTCATCATGCCCTGGCAGTAGACGTCGTCGTACTCGCGCGCCGAGAACATCAGCCGCACCGGCTGCTTGAAGCCGCGCCGCAGCGCCGCCTCGGTCAGCGACAGGATCGGCGCCAGTCCGGAGCCGGCCGCCAGGCACAGCACCGGCGTTTCCACCGACGGGTCGCCGATGAAGGTGCCGTAGGCGCCCGACAGTTTGACGGTGTCGCCGATTTGCACCGTGTCGTGCAGCCAGCGGCTGGTCGCGCCCTGCTCGTCGCGCGTGATGTGCAGCACGATTTCGCCGTCCTGGCGCGGCGCGGCGGCGATCGAGTAGCAGCGCGGCGGCGCGCCGGCGCTCTTGTCGCCCAGCGTGACGTATTGGCCGGGCCAGTAGCGCACCGGGTTGCCCAGCGGGCGCAGGCGGAATTCGGTGATGCGCGGCGTGCGCGCGATTTTTTCGGTGACCACGTGCAGCATGTTCTCGCGCGGCGGGAACAGCTTCGGCTTGGCGTCCTCGGTGCCCCATTCGATCACCAGTTCTTCCGACAGCGGCTTGGCCATGCACATCAGGCCGATGTTCTGGGCCCGTTCCTCGGGCGAGAGCGCCATGTCGAGCACCATGCCCTGGTCGAACTGGCCGTCGAGCACCTTGACCTTGCATTCGCCGCAGGCGCCGGCGCGGCAGTTGTTGGGGAGCGCATATCCGGCGCGCTCGACCGCCGTCAGGACGGTGTCGCCCGAGTGGCAGTCGATTTCATGGCCGGAGGGATGCAGTTTGATTCGGCTCACTGGCGGGACCCCTTATTGATTGATGCCTATGATGGATGCGAACGCGGAGCTTGGCCGGCGCGGCGTCGCGCGCCGGCCAAGCCCCGCGGGGATTAGAACACCGGGATGATGTTCGCCATGTCGATGTCGGTCACTTCCTCGCCCGAGATGTCCATTTCGGGAATCGCCGGGAACGGGATGTCGTACTTGTCGAGCACGCCCTTCAGGTTCAGCATCGCGGCTTTCCAGTTATCCTTTTTCTTGTCGTAGGCGGGAATGTCGAAGCCGGCGTTGCGGGCGATCGCCTCGCCTTCGCGCTGGGTTTCGATGAAGTCCGACGGCAGGTCCCAGAAGTCGGCCGGCGGTTCGAACAGCACGGCCGACAGGAACAGGTAGCCGGCGCGCACCTGCTTGGTGACGATGGCGCGGTCTTCGATGTTCATCTTCGGATAGTCGCGCTCCATCAGCGACATGCAGATCGCCATGTGGCGACCCTCGTCGCGGCCGATGTTGCGGAAGCCTTCCTTGAACACCGGCTCGGTGCAGCCGGCCGTCATCTGGTGGAAGATCGTGGCGGCGGCGATTTCGCCCATCAGGAAGGAGCTGAACAGCACGGCCAGGCTGTACTTGGGCACGGCGGCCTTGTAGCTGGTCCAGTAGCGCCCGCCGTTGAAGTACAGCCAGGCGGCGTTGCGCTGCAGCTTGCGGCCGATCTCGGTCTTTGGCACGTAGGTCAAAGGGTCGGGGTGCTCGAGCAGCTTGGTGATGGCCAGGCCGCACATCTGCTCGTGGTTCTGCTCGTCGCGCGTGACGGAGAAGAAGCAGCGCCGCACGGCGTCTTCCTCGTGCACCTCATAGGTCTTGATGAAGGCCTCGGCGAACACCGGCGGCGCCGAGGCGTCGAACACCGACAGCAGGGTCCACCAGTAGGCGATCGATTCACGCTCTTCCCAGCTGTAGCTGCTGACGTCGAAGGTGTCCCAGGGCAGGGCCGCCGGATCCCACGCCTCGCGCAGCGAGGCGCTCCAGACTTCTTCGAGTTTCGACGTTTCGCGGTGCCAGCTCAAAGGGTAGATGTTGGGCTGCGGCGTGGCCGGCGGCATATGCATCGTGTCTGCGATCTTTTCGTGGTGTCTGCTCATGCTTGTCTCCTGTTGGGAATTTTTAGTTTGACGACAATCGGCTTGGGCCGGAACGGGACCGGCTGGTCAAGTGTTCGCGGGGGAACGAGATCCATAATGATACATTTTTATTTGTGAGTCAATTATTATGTATCATAAATATTCGAGTGTGTTCGAGGCCGGCGCGGCGCCCGCTCGGGAAGCCTGGCGCGGCGGCGTTGGCGCGCCGCGCGGGGATGCCGCCGGAGGGGCGGCGCCAGCGAATATTTCTTTCTTCCCCAGCCACCATAAAACGGCCGCCAGGCGCTACCATCGAGTCCCGGCACCCGCCGCGCTTGCCGTTCACAGAGGATTTGGATATGACCGCACCGACCAACCCGGGGAAAACCCCGTTTTTCAATTTCCTGGCGTTTTTCGTGGCGTTCGGATGGGAGGGGCCGGTCGTCATCAACATCGGCCTGGAGAACCATTCCTACCTTGAGATCGGCATGGGCTTGTTCTTCCTGGTGGTTTTCTGGGGACTGTTCGGGGTGCGGCTGTTGTACGCGCTGATCCGGCACGTGCTCGGCTTGCCGGACGCGCCGAAGGTGGTGGCGGCGGCGGCCAAACCGCCGACGGCGGAAGGCCGGTAATCGAATCTGACGGTGTCTGCCGGGGCAATTTGGCAACGGCAGGCGGCCCGGGAACGGCCTGATCTGCCGCTTGCGTTGTGATGTTCGGCCTGCCACTCGACTGCCGGACTGATGATTGTAATTACCCGATCATCGTCGAATCAAAGAAGCGCATCGTGTGGCGCCCTTCTGACTTCGCTCTGTACATGGCCCGGTCGGCCTGCCGCAAGACTTCATGCGGGTCGCTGTCGCCATCGAATAAGCTGATCCCGATACTTGGCGTGCTGCGACACGATGTTCCGCCGAGCAGGTAGTCCGCGCCGAGGCAGGCCAGCACCTTCTTTGCCACATTCGCCGCCGCGGGTGCGGCGCAAGATTCCGGTTGATCATGGAATTCGAGCATGACGATGAACTCATCCCCGCCAAGGCGAGCCACCGTGTCCCCTTCGCGGACGCAACTCGTCAGGCGATGCGCCGCCTCTTGCAGTAACAAGTCACCGATATCGTGCCCAAGCGTATCGTTGATGTGCTTGAAATTATCGAGATCGATGAACAGGAGCGCGCCTTTACCCTTGCACCTTGAACAGGCAGCCCGGGCGACTGACAAGCGATCGAACAATAGCCGCCGATTTGGCAATTGGGTCAGCGGATCATAAAAGGCCAGCGCCTCGATTTCCTGTTCGGCGATTTTGCGCTCGGTAATATCCATGATATTGCCGGTGATGCTGACCACTTGGCCGTCCTCGACCTGCGGCGCGCCTAGGATTCGTACCCAGATCGTGCGCCCGTCCGCCCGCAACAGCCTCATTTCCAGATCGTAAGGCTCTACGTACTCGACGGCGCGATGGAGCGCCTGGGCGATCGCGGGGCGGTCTTCGGGATAATAGAATTCCAGCGTCTGGCTGGCCTTGTCGGGATCGAAGTCGTCGGCAACGCCATGGATACGGTAAACCTCTTTGGTCCACTTCACCTTGCCGGTCGCCCGCTCATATTTCCAGCCGCCCAGTTTGGATAAATGCTGGACGTCCTCGATCATCTTGCGCGCGTCCTCCAACTCGGCTTCGATCTGCTTCTTTGCCGAAACGTCGACCATTACTCCGCGCAACCAGCGCGGCCGACCGTTCTCAGGAACCACGGTCACAATGTCGCGCAGCCAAACCACGCGGCCGTCTTTGGCGATAAATCGGTATTCGAAATCATGGGCTTCGAGTCGGCCGGTGCAGGAGGCGCAATATGCCGGCGCCCACGCTTGGTCTTCTGGATGAAGATGTGCGACCCAGAAATTTGGTTGCAGCCAGTCTTCAGCAGGAAAACCGAGCAATCGCTCTGCCTTGTTGCTGATAAACGTAAAAGTAAACGTGGTCGCGTCGGCTTCCCAGACGATGCCGTCGGTCGTGTTCACCATGTCCCGGAAGCGCTTTTCAGATGCCTTCAGGGCTTCATCGGCATGTTTTGCCTGGGTCACGTCACGGCCAATGCCGACCAGCGTCAAACTGCCATCGCCCGGATCGGTCAATTTCGACACATTGGCGATGTACCACTTGAACGCCCCGTCCTTGCAGCGCACGCGAAATTCGATCGTGCCTCGCGCTGCGCTCGGGCTGGCTTCCGCCCCGACATATTCTTTCAACATGGAAAAGCACGCCGGCAGGTCATCGGGGTGAACGTAGCGCTCGAAGGACTGCCCGATGCTTTCGCCCGGTTCGTAGCCAACCGCATCGCGCCATTGGAGCGACAGATACCGGAATCGGCCTTCGGGGGTGAGGACGAACAAGACATCGTTGAGGTTTTCCACTAACGAACGGAAGCGGACTTCGCTCAGCGCCAACGCGCGGCTTTTCGCCTCCAGCTGTGCTTCTAGCTCCTTGTTGCGATCTTCCAAGCCCTTCAGCGGATAAACCTCGCCTTCCCGCACCAGGTAATAGGGAATCGAGATGCCGCTGTGCGCAATCATCCACTCGCCGCGCTCAAGTCGGAATACCAGAACCAGCCGCGCCGTTTCTTGCGACAAAACGCGGTCGGAAATGGGGAGGTGGATATGAAAGAAAGCGCTGACCGCCACAACCTCTTCGCTGATGTCTTGAAGCGCAAGATCGAGCATCTCGATGCGAATGCGGTTGGGAACTTGTGCGAAATCCTGCCGAGTGATCTTGATCCACTCATCACGATCCTTGACAAGAAAATCTCCCCCGCCGGTGTAGCCGGTGAAGTTTTCGCTAAAACGCGCGGTCAGGCGGTCATCGCGTGCTGCGTACATTTCGATGTACTCGTCAAAGAGCGCTCGAATGATGGCTTGGCGATCTGTTCGCACGAGCTTACCTTAAACCTTTCCTTCGCTGATCGAGAAGCAGCTTATTTTCCCTCAACATTATGCATATGATTGTGCTTGGTGCGCAATCTATTCTGGCTCCCCTAAATGGATGAAATTTGCATCGTCAGCGGTTTTTTATGGGCGCAATAGACCGACGTTTTTTGCGTGGCGTCGCTGGCGTCGGCAATTGGGCTGCTGCGCGCATTGGACGACTCGCAGGCGCGCCAAACAAGAGCGCAAAACGGGGCCGGGACGGCAATGCCGACCCCGCCCCGCTGGTGCTTAACTCGCGCCGTTTCGTTACTGCCTGTTCCGCGCTTTATTTGTAATCGCGCGCGTCGTCGATCACCTTGCCGTCGTTGGCCAGGCTGCCGCGCGCGACCAGCAGCACGTCGCCGCGCAGCTTGGTCAGCTCGCGGATCGAGTCGACGATGGCCGCCACGCCGCTTTGGTCGGCCGGATTGTCCACTTCGCAGTGCAGCGTCATGGTGTCGTTCGCCATCTGGCCGGTCACCACCAGGCGCGCCTTCACGATCTCCGGGTGGCGCCGCATCACCGCGTTCACCTGCGACGGGTGGACGAACATCGCGCGCACCTTGGTGGTCTGGTCGGCGCGCCCCATCCAGCCCTTGATGCGGGTGTTGGTGCGCGCGCCCGGCGCCTTTGTCGTCAGCACCGCCGACAGGTCGCCGGTGGCGAAGCGGATCAACGGATAGTCGGCGTTGAACAGGGTCACGACGACTTCGCCGATCTCGCCGTCGGGCACCGGGTCGCCGCTGCCGGGACGCACGATCTCGAGGATCAGTTCCTCGTCGAGCACCATGCCGGGATCGAGCACGCCGTCGGTCGCCGTCTCGTAGGCGATGCTGCCGATGTCGGCCGAGGCGTAGGTCTGGAACACGTGCGGCACGCCGTGCTCGCGGAACCAGGCGCGCAGCGATTCGGGCAGCGCCTCGGCGCCCATCAGCGCGTGTTTGACGCTGCCGATGTCGGCGCCCATCTCGCGCGCCTTTTCGATGATGATCTTTAAAAACGACGGCGTGCCGATGTAGGTGTCGGGCTTGAGTTCGGCCATCGCCTGCACCTGCATCTCGGTCTGGCCGGCGCCGGCCGGGATCACCGTGCAGTCGAGCCGCGCGGCGCCCGCTTCGACCATGAAGGCGGCCGGCGTGAAGTGGTAGGAGAAGCAGTTCTGCAGCAGGCCGCCGGCGCGCACGCCGGCCGCGTACATCGGCCGCGAGAAGCGCCACCAGTCGCCGCCGCGCCCTTGCGGGTCGAAGATCGGGCCGGGCGACATGAACAGGCGCGCCATCCGGTTCGGCGCGGTGGTGTTGAGGCCGCCGAACGGCAGGGCCTCCTGCTGCAGCGTTTTCAAATCCGATTTGCGCGTCACCGGCAGTTGCGCCAGCGCGGCGCGGCTGGTGATGGCGGCCGGGTCGACGCCGTCCAAAATACGGCCCCAGCCGGGGGCGCTTTTGGCCTGGGCGATCAGCGCCGGCAGGCGCGCCAGCAGGTCGCTTTCGCGTTGTTCGGGCGTGCGGGTTTCCAGGCTATCGAGAGTATCGGCCATGACTTCGTTCTTTCACGTTGCGGTGGTGTGAATGTGCCGGACGCGCGCGGTGGCGCGGCGCCCGTGGTGCGTTTT
>JACMLV010000270.1 GCA_014379395.1 Burkholderiaceae bacterium | reverse complement strand
CGCCACGCCGGCGGCGGCCTGCTGGTGGCGCTGCGCGGCGGCATCTTCCACCTCGACACCGAACGCGGCCAGCTGACCCTGCTGGCCGCCGCCCCCTACGACGGCGCCCACACCCGCTTCAACGACGGCCGGGTCGATGCCGCCGGGCGCTTCTGGATCGGCACCCTGTACGAGCCGCGCGACCGCCAGGCGGCGCAGATGTATTGCTTCGAGCGCGGCAAGCTGCGCCTGGCCTGGTCGGGCGGCATGACGGTCTCCAACGGCCTGGCCTTCAGCCCCGACCAGCGCACCCTGTACCACGCCGACACCACCGCGCACCGCGTCGAGCAGCGCGCCTTCGATCCGCGCAGCGGCCGCGCCGGGCCGGCGCGCCCGTTCCGCCAGTTTTCCAGGGAGCGCGGCGACGCCTACCCGGGACGCCCGGACGGCGCCGCCGTCGACCGCAACGGCGATTATTGGTGCGCGATGATGGAGGGGGGATGTTTATTGCGCCTGGGGCCGGACGGCGCCACGCGCGAGGCGGTGAAACTGCCGCTGCGCTGCCCGACCATGCCGGCCTTCGGCGGGGCGGATTTGCGCACGCTGTATGTGACCAGCCTGAGCGAGAAGCGCCCGGCGGCCGAGCTGGCCGCCTGGCCGCTCAGCGGGCGCCTGCTGGCCTTGCGGGTCGAGGTGGCCGGGCAGGCCGAGCCGGCCTACCGGCCCTGAAAACAGGCTCGTGCGGGCGGAAAAGCGCCGGCAGGCACTCGGCGGCAACTGCAAGCCACTTTGAATGTGTTGAGTCCGACGGCGTCGAAAGCCGTCGCGGCCACATCGGGCGATGCTGGCGACGTGTTGAAAGGAAGTGCCGCGTTCGTTCGCGATGCAGGCCTGGCGTTTCACTTATCGTGAGGGCAGACATGGAAACAGAAGCCAACAAGCAACCGGCGCCGGCATCGAAATCAAATCGAACCATGATCCTCGCCCTGGTCGCGCTGGCAACCGTGGCAGTTGGTAGCCTTGTGCTCGCGCCGCTACGCAATTGGTTCCGCGCGCAGGTACCACTGCGTTGGATCGTTCATCTCAACGGTTTCCGGTTCGGCTACAACACTGACTATAACGTCCGAATCCGGATGGCCGACGGTGTCGAGCTTGCGTCCACGCTCTATCTGCCACGAAATCCCGGCGGGAAACTGGCAACCATTTTCGTCCGCCATCCGTATGACCGGCTGGCGTACGGCGAAGGGCTCAATGCGGGGGAGTTTTTTGCGCGACATGGCTACGCCGTTCTGGTTCAGGACGTTCGCGGCAAATTCGCATCGCAAGGGGAGTTCATGCCCTACCGTTCAGGCGCAAGCGACGGTGCGACGACGCTGGACTGGATTGCGCGTCAACCCTGGTCAAACGGCCGCGTCGGCACTTTTGGCTGTTCGGCGTTGGGGGAATTGCAGTTTGTTCTCGCCAAGGCAAAGCACCCCGCGCATGTGGCGATGCTGCCGTCAGGCGCGGGCGGGGCGGTCGGCTCGGCCGGCGGCAGATACGCGTATTTTGGCTTGTATGAGGGCGGCGTATTCCAGCTGGCCAGTGGATTTGGATGGTTCCTGGATAACGGCGCGAAGGATCCGGGGGCGCCGCCGCCCCCAAAGCGCCTCGATGTTGCCGCCGCCCTGAAAGGGCTGCCGCTGGTCGACCTTGTGAAGCGAATACGGCCCGCTGCCAATGGTTTCGACGCGTTCGTGCGCACGCCTTTGACCGACTTGTCGTGGGAGGCCCTGGGGTATGTTTCGGATTCGGATTTGCCAACGATCCCGGCGCTCGTCATCAATACCTGGGGGGACCAGACGGTCGGCGACGCGCTTTCCCTGGCCGAGCAGGTGCGAAAGATTTCACCGGAGGTTGCGCGCAACCAGCATGTGGTCATTGCGCCCGGAAAGCACTGCAACAGTGAAGAGTCTGGCATTTCCGGACGATTCGGCGACCTGGAAGTGAAGGACGCCGCACAACCGTACAAGGACTGGTATCTCCGGTGGTTCGATTACTGGCTGCGCGGTCGAGGAAACGGGCTCGCTGACCTGCCGCCCTACTTGTATTACGTGATCGGCGAAAGCCGCTGGCTCACCGCCTCGACCTGGCCCCCCGAAGGCGTGCGCATGGAGCGCTGGCATCTCGACAGCGGCGGCCACGCCAACGGCCGTCATGGCGATGGCGTGCTGACCCGCGAACGGCCACATGCTTCCCCGCACGACGAATTTGGTTATGACCCGATGAATCCGGTCCCTTCCCGGGGCGGGCCGTTGTGTTGCTCGGGCAATCCCGCTGACCAGGCCGGGCCGGTAGACCAGCGCGATGTCGAGGCGCGTCAAGATGTGCTGGTTTACACCTCGGCCGCCTTGACGCAGCCATTAAGAATTGCCGGCACCTTGCGGGCCAAGCTGCATGTCTCGTCTTCGGCGCGCGATACGGATTTCGTCGCACGGTTGGTGCATGTCTGGCCGGACGGCCGGGCAACCAATATCCAGGAGGGGGCGCTGAGGGCGCGCTACAGAAATGGCGTCGAGCGGCCATCGCTACTGGAACCCGGAGAACGGGTCAGCCTGATGATCGACATGCGCTCCATCGCCTACCTGGTGCCAAAGGGCCATCGACTGCGTCTGCATATCACCAGCAGCAGTTTTCCACGCCTGGAGCGCAATCTCAATACGGGAGGACGAAATTACGACGAGCGCTCCGCCGTGATCGCGTTCAATCGCGTTTACCACGATCGACAGGCGCCCTCCTATGTGGAGTTGCCTGTCTTGCCATAGATATGGACCGGACTCAGGCGCCGCCGAGCACCTTGCGGATGGTCGCCGCCAGCTCGTTGGCCTGGAACTTGGCCACATAGGCGTCGGCGCCGACGCCCTTGATGTGGCCCTCGTTGGTGGTGCCCGTCAGCGACGAGTGGATCACCACCGGAATCGAGGCGAAGCGCGCGTCGGCCTTGATGTTGCGCGTCAGCGTGAAGCCATCCATCTCCGGCATCTCCAGGTCGGTCAGCACCAGCGCCACCTTCTCCTTGACGCTCTTGCCCTCGGCGCCGGCCTGGTCGGCGATCTGCTGCAGGCGCTCCCAGGCCTCCTTGCCGGTCTTGGTCATGATGAAGGGCACGCCCAGCGCCTCCAGGCCCTGCTCGATGAGCGAGCGCGCCAGGGCCGAGTCGTCGGCCGCCAGGATCACGCTGCCGGGCGGGATCTGCACGTTCGGGCCGATGCTGTTGCGGTCGACGTCCGGTTCGCTCGACGGCAGCACGTTGCGCAGGATTTGCTCGACGTCGAGCACCTGCGCCAGGCGCGTGTTGTCGACGTCGCCATCGAGGCGCGCGATGCTGGTGATCAAGCCGCCGCCCATCGTCATCTCGGCCGACAGCACCTGGTTCCATTCCAGGCGCACGATCTCGTCGACCTCCTCGACCGCGAAGGCCTGGGTCGAGCGGGCGAACTCGGTCACCATCAGGATCTTCAAGCCCAGCTGCGCGGTGCAGCCGACCGCGCTCGGCAGGTCGATCACCGGCACGATCTGGCCGCGGATGTTGACCACGCCCAGCATGTGCGGATGCGATCCGGCCACGGCCGTGATCTGCGGCATTTCCATGATTTCGCGCACCTTGAAGACATTGATGCCAAACAACTCGCGCTGGGCCGAATTCTCACTGACGCCCAGCTTGAACAGGAACAATTCGAATTTATTGTTGCCGGTAAGGCTGGTGCGTTCGTCGACGTCTTGCTGCACTGATCTCATGTTGTCCCTTGATATGTAAAGCCGTCTTTGCAGCCACTCCTGCAAATGTACCGCAAAAAAATCCCAGTGAAATAGCTTATACGAAATTGTATTGGCCGGAAATTAATATTTTAATTAATTAAGAAAAAAGTACTATAGGCAACAAAGCAACCGCGCCGCGCCGGCCTCCGGCCGCGGCGCCTCCGTTGAGAATAGACCACGGCCGCGTCTGTAGTAAATTTTCTTGCGCTTGGCACATGCGGGTAGTAAATTTACAGAGCCGCGGCCAGCCGGCGCCGCCCCTGCCCGGAAGGACTGCATCATGTGCCTGAACGATTTCGACCTGGTTCTGTTTGGCGGCAGCGGCGACCTGGCGATGCGCAAGCTGCTGCCGGCCCTGTACGCGCGCGACGCGGCCGGCGACCTGCCGGACGGCGCGCGCATCGTGTGCGCCGGGCGCCACCATTGCGCGCAGCAGGAATTCCTCGACAGCGTCGAACGCTGCGCCCGCCCGCACATCGCGCCGGCCATCATGAGCGGGCCCGACTGGACGCGCTTTTGCGCGCGCCTGCTCTACATCTCGCTCGACGCGCTCGACGCCGCCAGCTACGCCCCGCTGGCGCAGGCGCTGCGGCCCGACCCGGCCCTGACGCGCGTGTTTTATTTGGCCACCCCGCCGCACCTGTTCGCCGGCATCTGCGCCAACCTGGCCGCCAACGCCCTGGCCACGCCGAATTCGCGCGTGGTGCTGGAAAAGCCGCTCGGGCGCGACCTGGCCAGCGCGCGCCAGATCAACCTCGAAGTGGGCCGGGTGTTCGCCGAGTCGCAGATCTTCCGCATCGACCACTACCTCGGCAAGGAAACCGTGCAGAACCTGCTGGCGCTGCGCTTTGGCAACGTGCTGTTCGAGCCTTTGTGGCGGCGCGAGTGGATCTCCGACGTGCAGATCACGATCGCCGAGAAGATCGGCGTGGGCGGCCGGATCGACTATTACGACACCTCCGGCGCGCTGCGCGACATGCTGCAAAACCACCTGCTGCAACTGCTGTGCATCGTGGCGATGGAGCCGCCGACCTCGATCGCGCCGGACGCGGTGCGCGACGCCAAGCTGCAGGTGCTGCGCTCCTTGAAAAAATTCACCCCGCTCTCGCTGGCGCAAAACATCGTGCGCGGCCAGTATCGCGCCGGCTACATCGACGGCGTGGCCGTGCCGGGCTACCGCGGCGAGCCGGACGCGCCGGCGCAGTCGCGCACCGAGACCTACGTCGCCGTCAAGGCCGAGATCGACAGCTGGCGCTGGGCCGGCGTGCCGTTCTACCTGCGCACCGGCAAGCGCCTGGCCGACGGCCTGGCCGAGATCGTGGTGCGCTTCAAGACCATCCCGCACTCGATCTTCAGCCAGCCGACCTCCAGCTTCCAGCCGAACTGCCTGGTGATCCGGCTCCAGCCCGACGAGGGCCTGCGCATGAACCTGATGGCCAAGACGCCCGGCGACGGCATGCGCCTCAAGCCGGCCGAGCTGGAACTGGACTTCCGCGAATCGTTCAAGACGCCGCGCATGGACGCCTACGAGCGCCTGCTGCTCGACGTGCTGCGCGGCCAGCTGACCCTGTTCATGCGCGGCGACGAGCTGGAGGCGGCCTGGGAATGGGTCGAGCCGATCCTCGACTACTGGCATCAGGACGAAAGCACGCCGATCCCGTACACGGCCGGCAGCTGGGGCCCGGGCGCGGCCAGCGCATTGATCGGCCGCGACGGCCTGCAATGGCGCGAAGAAGCGCTGCCAGAGGACTGAGCCGCGATGCTGTTCGACGCGATCCAGACCCGGCTCGGCACGCTTTCCAAGTCGGAAACGAAGGTCGCGCTGGCGGTGCTGGGCGATCCGGCCCTCGCCGTGCGCGGCAACATCAGCGCGCTGGCCCGCAGCGCCCAGGTGTCGGAACCGACCGTGGTGCGCTTTTGCCGCAGCGTCGGCTACGACGGCTGGCATGAATTCAAGCTCAAGCTGGCGCAAAGCCTGGCGCTGGCCCTGCCCAGACCGGGCATGGGCGCCGGCGGCATGCCGGCGAAAGACGACCTGGCCGCCGATCTGATCGACAAGATTTGCAGCCGCTCGATCAACACCCTGCTCGACCTGCGCGCCAACCTGCGCCCGGCCGCCATCGAAGGCGCGCTCGACATCCTGGCGGGCGCCGGCAGAATCGAGTTCTACGGCCAGGGCGGCTGCGGCCTGGTCGCCGCCGACGCCCAGCACAAGTTCCTCCGCGCCGGCACGCCGGCGCGGAGGAACTTGTGCTGGCGTGCCGGCGATGGCCTACAGCGACCCGGCGCTCCACGG
>JACMLV010000269.1 GCA_014379395.1 Burkholderiaceae bacterium | reverse complement strand
GGGTGCATCTGCATCTGCATCTGCATCTGCGGCTGCGACTGCGACTGCGACTGCGGCCGAGCCGACGCCGGACGCGCCGGAGCGCCCGATCGGCGCCGACGACGACCGCCCCCTGCCCGCGCCGTGGCCGTGGCCGAAAAAATAGGCCATGCCCGGCCGAGCGCCGGGAGGCCCATGTTTACGTCCATTACATCTATCCCCGCCCCAGTCGGTTTCGTCTGAGCCTGGACGGGGCGCGCCACGCCCGGCAACGGCTCACTTGCCGATACAGAAGCGGCCGAAGATCACGCCCAATAAATCGTCCGACGAGAACGCGCCGGTGATGCTCGACAGCTGCGCCTGCGCCAGGCGCAGCTCCTCGGCGAACAAGTCGAGCGACTCGTCGCTTTGCGCGGCGTGCTCGGCCGCCCGTCCGAGATGCGCGCCGGCCGACTTCAACGCGATCAGGTGGCGCTCGCGCGCCAGGTACAGCGATTCCCCGGTCTGCCGCCAGCCGGCGATGCGCAGCAATTGCGCGCGCAGCAGGTCGATGCCGGTGTGCTCATGCGCCGACAGGTACACGTGGGTCGCGTCCGGCATGGCGTCGACGCCCGGCTTGTGGCCCGACAGGTCGATCTTGTTCCACACCCGCAGCACCGGCACGCCGGCCGGAAAGGCCGCCATGATGGCCTCGTCGGCGCGAGCCGGGCCGTGGTCGGCGTCGAGCAGGTGCAGGATCACGTCGGCCTTGCCGACCTCGCCCCAGGTGCGCTCGATGCCGATGCGCTCGACCGCGTCCAAGGCGTCGTCGAACGAGCGGATGCCGGCCGTGTCGATGATGTTGAGCGGAATGCCCTCGATCTGGATCGTTTCGCTGACCTTGTCGCGCGTGGTGCCGGCGATCGGCGTGACGATCGCGACATCGGAGCCGGCCAGCGCGTTCAGCAGCGAGGACTTGCCGACGTTCGGCTGGCCGACCAGCACCACGTTCAAGCCCTCGCGCAGCAGCGCGCCCTGGGCCGCCTGCTGGAACACTTTATTCAATGCCTCGACGATGCCGGCCAGCTGGCCGCGCGCGTTCGATTTTTCCAGGAAGTCGATTTCCTCTTCCGGAAAATCGAGCGTCGCCTCGACCAGCATGCGCAGCCCGGTGACCTGCTCGACCAGCGCGTCGATGGTCTTGGAAAACGCGCCCGACAGCGATTGCGAGGCCGATTTGGCGGCCGCCTCGGTGGCGGCGTCGATCAGGTCGGCCACCGCCTCGGCCTGGGCCAGGTCGAGCTTGTCGTTCAGGTAGGCGCGGCGCGTGAATTCGCCCGGCTCGGCCAGGCGCAGCCCGAGCGCGGCGCCGGCCTCGAGCACGCGCGCGAGCAGCATCTGCAGCACCACCGGCCCGCCGTGGCCCTGCAGTTCCAGCACGTCCTCGCCGGTGTAGGAATGCGGCCCCTTGAAGTGCAGCGCGATGCCCTGGTCGATGACGGCGCCGTCGGCGGCGGTGAACGGCAGGTAGCGCGCGTGGCGCGGCTGCAACACAATCTCGCCGAACAGGGCCGCGATCAGTGCGCCCAAGTCGCGGCCGGAGGCGCGCACGACGCCGATGCCGCCGCGTCCCGGGGCGGTGGCGATGGCGGCGATGGGGGAGGAGTCAAGTTTCATCGTGTGATTGTAATGGAGTGGGTCGGCCCGCCAAGGGCGGCCCGACGATAAAAAAAGCCCGTGCGGGGCACGGGCTTTTCGGGTGTTGCCTGCGCCGGAATTTAAGCGGCGGCGGGCTCGTATTTCTTCGTGATCACATACTGCTGGCCGATCGACAGCACGTTGTTGACCACCCAGTAGAGCACCAGGCCGGACGGGAAGAAGAAGAACATGACCGAGAACGCCAGCGGCATGTAGAGCATCATCTTGGCCTGCATCGGATCGGCCGGAGCCGGGTTCAGCTTGGTGGTGATGTACATCGAGATCGCGTACAGCACCGGCAGGATGAACCAAGGGTCGGGCGCGGCCAGGTCGGTGATCCAGCCGATCCACGGCGCGCCGCGGATTTCAACCGAGGCGTTCAAGACCCAGTACAGGGCGATGAAGACCGGCATCTGCACCAGGATCGGCAGGCAGCCGCCGAGCGGGTTGATCTTCTCGGTCTTGTAGAGCTCCATGGTGGCCTGGTTCATCTTT
Organism: Burkholderiaceae bacterium; assembly: GCA_014379395.1. Lineage (GTDB taxonomy): Bacteria > Pseudomonadota > Gammaproteobacteria > Burkholderiales > Burkholderiaceae_D > Janthinobacterium. The sequence goes on along the minus strand of JACMLV010000269.1, from coordinate 1,033 downwards.
TGCGGATCGCCCTTGTGGCGCTCGCGCAGCGCCTGCATCTTCGGCGCCAGCACCTTCATCTTGGCCATGCTGCGGTAGCCGGCCGCCGACAGCGGGAAGAAGGCCAGCTTGATCAGGACGGTGAAGGCGATGATGGTCCAGCCCCAGTTACCCAGCACCGAATGGATTTGCTCCATGACCCAGAACATCGGCTTGGCGATGATGGTCAGCCAGCCATAGTCCTTGACCAGGTCCAGGCCCGGCGCGACTTGTTCGAGCAGCCGCGATTCCTGCGGCCCCGAGTAGAGCTTGGCCTCGTTGCCGACGGCGGCGCCCGGCGCCAGCGTGCCGAGCGGCGTGACGGTGCCGATCGCGTACAGGTTGGTGTCGACCTTCTTGGTGAAGATGTCGTGTGCGAGCTTGTCCTGCGGCACCAGGGCCGAGACGAAGAAGTGCTGCGAGATGGCGATCCAACCGTTGCCGGCCTTCTTCGCGTGCTCGGCCTTGCCCTTTTCGAGGTCGGCGAAATCGAGCTTCTGGTACTTCTCCTCGTCGGTGTAGAGGGTCGGGCCGGTGTAGCTGCTGTTGAAGTAGGAGTCGCCCTCCGGCTTGTTGCCGTCGTGCACCAGCTGCATGTACAGCTCCGGCGTGACCGGCGCCGCGCCGACGTTGGCCACGTCGTGGCGCACGTCGATCAGGTACTCGCCGCGCTTGAAGGTGAAGGTCTTGGTCAGCTTGACGCCGCCCTGCTCGGCCTCGAGCACCAGTTGCAGCTGCTTGGCGCCGTCGAGCGCGCGCGGGCCCGGCTTGGCCACGAACGGCGTGTTGTGGTTCGGGAACACCACGCCGCCCGCGTTGCCGATCAGGCCGGTCTGCGCCAGGTAGGTCTTGTTCTGGTTGGCGTCGAACAACACCTGGTTCTTGCTGGTGTCGACGCCGTCCTTGAACTGCAGCAGTTCGAGGCGCCTGAGCTGGCCGCCCACGGTGTCGATGTCGGCCTTGAACAGGTCGGTCGTGATCGTGATGCGCTCGCCGCCGGCCGGCGCCGCCGCGC
>JACMLV010000268.1 GCA_014379395.1 Burkholderiaceae bacterium | reverse complement strand
TGAACTCAGCCTGGATGGTAATCGAAGTCTAGAGAGGGTATGGAGATGAACGCGAAACAGGAATCCGGATTGAGGTTTTCTGAAGATAATGTTCTTTGGTTGGGCATGGACGAATTGTTATACCTGAGACCGCCCACCGTGATCAACGGCACCCTGATCGCGGAAATTGCGGATCGCCATCAGGAAATGCTCGATTCGCCTCACGTGTATCCGTGTGAGCGCGCGATCCGCCTTGATCCGTTTAATAATTTCCTCATTCACAGCGTGCATCACCGCTTCGAGGTGCACGCCCAGCTAAATCCGGGTGCAGGGGCAATAAAGTCTGACCGCGCGCAGCTCACCTACGGTGAATTGGACTGTCAGGCGGATGGCTTGGCAGCGAAACTACAACAAGCTGGAGTTGGTTCCGGGCATGTTTGCGTGGTCTGTATGACGCCTTCAATCACCATGGTTCGGGCGGTTCTGGCCATACTGAAAGCGGGAGGCGCCTACCTGCTGCTTGATCCGACACAGGAGCCCGAGCGCATGGCCGCCATGCTCGGCAAATCCGATTCGGCGATCGTTATTCTGGATGGGGACTCTTCGAACCGGCTTATGGCGCCCAACGCGAAGACTATTCTTTGCGGTGAAAGCGGCGTGGATTTACCCTATTCCTGGCCTCATGAATATCCGACCGGAATCTTATCGCCCGCTTATGTCATTGCTACTTTTACCTCGGCAGATAGTTCGAATTTTGCCTATATCACACATCAATCCATTGTTGGCAAATTGGCGATGATTCAAGAATTCAGTCCAATTAGTCAGGGTGATTCGCTTATGCTAAATGCAAATTGTTCCTTAAGTACGTTTGCTTGGAAATGTCTGTGGCCGCTTGCCTACGGTGCGCAACTGGTAATCCAATCGACTCCTGAAACGAATCCGGAGCGCATGCTGGAATTTATCGCACGGGAACGTATCGCTGTAATGCACGCCGAGCCATCGTTGCTGTACTTACTCCTCGCAGACTCCCACTGCGATGGCTTGCGCTCGCTGCGCGCATTGTTTTGTGCAAACCAACGATCAACCGGCACAAGCGGCACCACCACCTAGTCCTGATTCTGATCCGGGCAATTGGATTGCTGGCTCAGAAATCCAGCAAATGACTAAACACGGCCATACATTTGATAATGAGGAGATTTAGCATATGCGAGCTCAAGCAAAATCTGTCCCCGTCATAGTAATGACGCCTTCCCATCGGCTTACCCCCGAAATGGCGATCGCGGCTTGCCGGGCCGACGCATTCGGCATACTCGACCTCGGTGTCGGGCAAGAACCGGCGCAGGTGAGGGCGGCGTTGATTGACCTCACTCACGCGTCCGGCAACAGCAAGTATTGGGGCGTACGCTGGGATGCGCTCGGCGCACCATCGGGAGACTTGGCGCGCTTGGCCGAGATGCTGGGCGGGCGCACGCCCGTTCCGCTGCTGGTGTTGGCCGGAATCGGGGCCAATGAATTAGCGAGTGCGCGCGATAGCGCAAAGCGCCTGGGCCACCAGGTCTTGCTCGAAGTGCAGGATTTGCCTGCGGCAAGGGCGGCGCAGACCGCAGGCTATGATGGCGTGATCGTCAAAGGCCACGAGGCCGGGGGGCGCGTCAGCCAGCGCTCGTCTTTGATACTGTTGCAGGAATTTCACGCTCAGCTCGGCATACCCTACTGGATTCAAGGCGGCGTCGGATTGCACAGCGCCGCCGCTGCGGTGTTGTCGGGCGCCGCCGGCGTGGTTCTGTGCGACCAATTGTGGCTGGCTGCGGAAGGGCCGTTCGGCGCCAGCCAGGCCGACACATCTTGGCATCACCTCGATGGCAGCGAGACCGTGCTGATTGGCGGCGGCGATGCCGTATACCGTTTCTCCAGCCGATCGGGGCGGGCCCGCTTGCGCGAGCTTGACATGGCGGTCGTCAGGAACGAGCCGTGGGCGGCGATGCTGCACCGCTTTCTGGCCGAGCGCGACGATGGCCTGCTACCCGTCGGCCAGGATATCGCATTCGCAGCGTCGCTGGCCAAGCATTATGGAACAGTCGGGCGCATCGTCACCGCCGTGCGCGAGAGCATCACCAGTTGTATCGAACAAGCGCACGCGCAAACGCCGCTTGCGCCCAATTCGCCGCTGGCGACATTACACGGCACGCGCTTTCCCATCGTGCAAGGACCGATGACGCGCGTGAGCGATGTGGGCGCATTCGCCCAAGCGGTCGCTGAACAGGGCGCGCTGCCGTTTCTCGCTCTGGCCGTCATGCGCGGGCCCCAAATACGAACCATGCTGGCCCAGACGATCGAATCGATCGGCGCCGCGCCATGGGGAGTCGGGTTGCTGGGTTTCATGCCCCTTGCGTTGCGCCAGGAACAGATCAACATCTTGCGTGAAGTCAAGCCTCCTTTTGCCATTATCGCGGGCGGGCGGCCGAGTCAGGCGCGCGAACTCGATGAGCTGGGCATCACCACCTATTTGCATGTGCCGTCGCCGGGCTTGCTGCGTGGTTTCCTCGCCGAGGGGGCGCGCCGGTTCGTGTTCGAAGGAAGTGAATGTGGCGGCCATACCGGGCCCCGCACCAGCTTCATCTTGTGGGAGTCTGCGATCGACATTCTGACCAGCGCCGACATCAAGGATCCGGAATCGGTGCAAGTGTTGTTCGCCGGCGGCATCCACGACGCCCTGTCGGCGGCCATGGTGTCGGTTCTTAGCGCGCCCCTGGTGATGCGCGGCATGAAGGTGGGCGTTCTGATGGGCACGGCCTATCTTTTTACGGAAGAAATCGTGCGCGCCGAAGCGATCGTGCCGGAGTTCCAGCGCCAGGCCGTCGCCTGTCAAGAAACGGCGTTGCTGCAGTCGGGCGTGGGAATTTACACCCGTTGCGCCAAGACGCCATTCTGCGACGAGTTCGACAAGGTGCGGCGTGAGTTGGTGCTCGCGTCCAAATCGGATGAGGAAACCCTGATGGCGCTGGAGTTGATGAATATCGGCCGCTTGCGTATCGCCGCCAAGGGCATCACGCGGAACAGCGATCCGAACCCGGCCAATGGCGCTGAGCGCTACGTCAGCGTCGACAGCGCGGCCCAAGTACGCGACGGCGTGTATATGCTGGGGGACGTTGCGCGTCTGCGCAACAGCACGTGTAGCATCGCCGCGCTGCATGCCTCGGTGTCGATCGACAGCGTGGCGCTGTTGCGCAGAGCGAAAAAGACCTTGGCGAAACCGGCGCGGATCGCCCAGCACGACGATATCGCGATCGTCGGCATGGCCTGCCTGTTTCCCGGCGCCCAGGGACTGCGTCAATACTGGCAAAACATTTTGCGTGGTGTCGACGCGATCCGGGAAGTGACGGACGACCGCTGGCGCACGGCGGACCTGTTCGATCCAAAGCGCGGCAATCTTGATAAGGTGTATTCCAAGTGGGGTGGGTTTCTCGATGACATCGCGTTCGATCCACAAACGTACGGGATCGTGCCGGCCAGCTTGGCCGCCATCGAACCGGCGCAATTGCTCAGTCTGGAGGTCGCGCGACGCGCGCTGGCGGACGCCGGATTCGACCGGCGCCCGTTCGCGCGCGAGCGCACTGCGGCGATTTTTGCGGTCGGAGGCATGAACGATCTTGGCACGTTTTATAACTTCCGCACCCTGCTGCCACATTACCTCAACAAGATCGCCGACCTTCCCGAGCAGACCCGGCAGCACATCATTGACACGCTCAATCAGAACGAGCTGCCGAAATGGAGCGAGGACACGTTTCCCGGCATCCTGGGTAATGTGGTCGCCGGCCGGATCGCCAACCGGCTCGATCTGGGCGGCACAAATTTGACCGTTGACGCGGCCTGCGCGGCGTCGCTGGCGGCGCTTGACGTGGGCATCATGCAATTGCGCAATGGTGACGCCGATGTGGCGCTGGTGGGCGGGGTCGACTGCACCAACAGTCCGATCGGCTTCATGTGCTTCGCTCAGACCCACGCCTTGTCGCCGCACGGACGTTCCCGGCCCTTCGACCAGAACGCCGACGGCATTGCGATCAGTGAAGGGGTCGGTGCGGTCGTTCTCAAGCGCCTGGCCGACGCGGAGCGCGACGGCGATCGCATCTATGCGTTGATCAAGGGCATCGGCAGCTCGAGCGACGGCCGCAACCGCGGATTGACGGCGCCACATCCTCCGGGCCAAGTGCGGGCGCTGCGGCGCGCGTACCAGGACGCCGGCGTCGACACGGCCGAGGTGACCCTGATCGAGGCGCACGGCACCGGCACCGCGCTGGGTGATAAATCGGAGATCGAATCGCTTAATCTTGCCTTCGCCGCCGCGCCCGCTCGCCAGGAGTGCGCGGTCGGCTCGGTGAAGTCGATGATCGGACACACCAAGATCGCCGCCGGGATGGCCGGGTTGATCAAGGCCGCGCTGGCTCTGCAGCACCGGATCTTGCCGCCGACGCTGGGCGTCGACCAGCCCACCGACTCGATAGATGCCGCGCGCTCGCCGTTCTACCTAAACACTGAAGCGAGGCCGTGGTTGCATGAGGGCCGCGACCATGCGCGCCACTGCGGCGTCAGCGCGTTCGGCTTTGGCGGCACAAACTTCCACACAGTGCTGGCTGAATACACGGGCGCCTATCGCGCCGGAGATGCGATTAGCCTCAATCCGCGCGAAGTCGAGATCTTCGCCTTCGCCGGCGCGACGCGCGCCGAGATCGATGGCGCCGTCCGATCCCTGCTGCAAGGATTGGAGTACGCGGAACAAATCGATCTGGCGCAACTGGCCTACTCGCTGTATCGGGAGCAGCACGTCATCCGACGCGCGAACGGGGGGCAGCCTTGCCGCCTCACGCTCATCGCCGCCTCGGTGGGCGAGCTCAAACAGAAACTCGCGCAGGTGCTCGAACTGTTGGCCGCCGATGGGCAGATCAGGCAAGTGCCCGGTTTGAATTACCGGGAAAGCGTCGACGATATCGGGCGGGTTTGCTTTCTCTTCCCTGGACAAGGTTCCCAGAAAGTCAACATGCTGCGCGATCTGGTGGTGGCCCTGCCCGAACTGCACCAGTTCTTCAAGGAAGCGGGCCATCCGGGAGCCGAACCGAGCCAGGCTATATCGCGCGTCATCTATCCCGTGCCCGCCTTTACCAATGCGGAGCGCAATGCCCAGCAGCAGGCTTTGAACGCGACCGAAATCGCTCAGCCGGCCTTGGGGATGGTCGGCATGGCGGCCTTCTCGATGTTGACGGACTACGGATTGCATCCCGACTTCGTCGCCGGCCACAGCTATGGCGAATATGTCGCCCTGTGTGCCGCCGGCGCCATCACGCGCGACGATCTTATGCGTCTGTCCCATGCGCGCGGGCGCCTCGCCGCAGCGGCGCCGCAAGGGATGATGGCGGCGCTCGATATCGATGGCGAACGGGTGTCCACCGCAATCGCCCGGCATGGTTTGAGCGTCCACATTGCCAATTTCAACGCCCCGAATCAGACCATCATCGCCGGCACGGTTCAAGCGATCGATGCGGCGTCGAAAGCGTTGGGGCAGGATGGATTGCGTGTCAAAAAGCTCGCCGTCAGCGCCGCGTTCCATTGCGACATCATGGCGGGCGTGCGAGAGGCGCTGGCGTCTGAACTGGCTAAGATCCGGTTTCAGGCGCCCCGGATCCCGGTCTACAGCAACACCTCGGCGGCGCCCTATCCGCAGGCCGGCGGCCAGTTGCGCGCGCTGCTGGCCCGGCATATCGCGGAGCCGGTTAGGTTCGCCGATGAAATCAACGCGCTCTACGCGGACGGTGCGCGGGTGTTCATCGAATGCGGCCCTGGACTGGTGCTGAGCACGCTGGTAGCCAATATCCTGGCCAACCGGCCGCACATCACGCTGGCGATCGACGCGCCGGGGCGTTCTGGGTGGCTGCAACTGGCGCAGTTACTGACGCAGGCCCAATCGATCGGATTGCCGGTCAACCTTGCGCCATGGTTCGGCGGTCGTGGGCTCGACGAATGCGGGCTGGACGCCGTGTTCGCCCAAGCGCGCCAGCGGGCCAAGCCGATGCCGCTGGCGTGGCGCGTCAATGGTGGCCGCGCCGCGCCATGGTATGCCCCGCCAGCCAAGCGCGGCCCGGCCGACACCGCGCCGCAACAGGTCGCCGCCATCCGGTCAAGCTGCGGAACTTTGCCGCCACAACCTTTGACCCCGCTTTCCATCAACAATAGGAGAAACGCCATGAAAGCAGAAGATATCCCGGATGTTCCAGCGGCGATGCCGCAAGCTGCAGCCAGCTATGGCAGGGAAGCACTGGTCGCGCAGGTCCAGAACAACATCGGCAGGCTGCTGGATTTGCAATACGAACAGCAATTGAGCCTGCGCCATTTTTTGACCTTCCAGGCGCAACTGGCGGGCGTCGAGATGGATGACGCGACGGCGCTGGGAGGACGCCGGGCGACGGAACCGCCATCCTTCGGTGCCACGCCGAACACACACCAACCCGCAGCCGCGCCTGTCTCGGGTCTGGACGGATTGCCTGCCATGCTCGGCATTGCGCCGCGCGCGCCTATTTTGCCAAAGCAATTGGACAAGTCGCCGGTGGCGGAAACCCCGGCAATCGCCAGTCGGACCGCGCCGGTCGAGGTTCAAGGCGCCGCGCCGGACGTCGCATCGAGCGGGCAATTCAAAGCCGATTTGTTGCGCGCCGTCGCCGAGCGCACCGGCTATCCGATGGATATGCTTGATCTTGACGCCCACATGGAAGCCGATCTCGGTATCGACTCGATCAAGCGGATCGAAATCTTCAGCGGCTTGACAAGTCGATACAGTCTGCTTGGCGAACGCGACGAGGAAGCCGTCATCGAGGAGCTGTCGGGATTGAAGAGTTTGAATCAGATCATCGCCTGGTATGAGCAAATGCTGCACCCGGCGGCGGCGGCCGAGGCCGTGGGAGGCACGCTCCCAAAAAAAGCCTTGACTCCACCATCTCCGCACAGTGAGACGGTGGAGTCGGACGTTAGCGCCGGCCAGGCTGATCCGGTTCAATGTTACGTGGTGCAGGCCAGCCCCGCACAGCTTGACGCAGCGGCGGCCAGCATCGACTTGCCGACACGCTTTCCGATCTTGCTGGTCGGGCCGGAGTCGACTTTGAGCGCGGCGCTGCACCGGTACCTAGCGTGCCGGGGCCATCAGGTGCGCCAGCTGATCCCTGGCGCGCAGGCGCGTGCGCTCGACGAACTGCGTTGCGAAGCCGATCTCTCATCGCTTCAATCGGTTCGACAGCTCGGGGAGTTGCTGGTGGCCGAACACGGTGAGCCGATCGGTGCCTTGATCAACCTGATGGGGGCCACAGACCAGGGCGACACGGTTGACCGGCACTTGGGTGATGCCCGCGCTCTGTTCCTGTTGCTAAAAGTATGGCAGCAGGACTTGAAGGCTAGCGCGCGCAGCGGCGCAGGATGGCTGATCAACGTCACGGCCTTCGACGGGCAGTTTGGGCTCGGCCGCTCGCGCGCCTTTTTGGTCGGCAGCGCAGGCACCTTGGGCGTGGCTAAGTCGGCCGCGCGGGAATGGCCGACGGTTCGGGTCAAGTGCATCGACCTCGAGCCCGGTCTGGAGCCGGACTGGGTGGCCGACCAGATATACCAAGAGATGTGCGGCGCGGATCGCGCCACCGAGGTCGGATTGACGGCGCGCAGTCGCTGGCGGATCGATCTGAAACCGAGTGGAAGCGCACGCCAGCACTTGTCGGAGTTGACGCTCGATGCAGGCGCCGTGCTGCTGGTCACGGGTGGCGCCTATGGCATCACGGCTGACATGACCCGTGCCCTGGCGGAAAAATATCGTCTGCGGCTAATTGTGGTCGGACGCAGCACACTGCCCGGCGAAGAAGCCGAGTTGACCCGTGGCATCGCCGATACGACGCAATTGAAACAGATCCTGATCCACGATCTGCGCAGCCGGGACCCAAATGTGACCCCGGCGCAAGTCAGCGGCATACTCAAAGGATTGCTCAAGGATCGTCAAATCAGGACCAATTTAGCCGCCATGCGGGCCAGTGGGGCCGAGCTCGAGTATCACTGCCTGGATGTGCGCGACACAGTCGGGTTCGCCAATCTGATCGATGATGTCTACGCGCGCTGGGGGCGCATCGACGGCGTGCTCCACGGTGCGGGAGTGATTGGTGACAAGCTCATCGGTGACAAGCCGGTCGAATCCTTCGATGCCGTATTCGACACCAAGGTCTTGCCGGCCCTGGTGCTGGCGGACAAGCTGCGCAGTACGGGCTTGAAGTTCATCGCCTTCTTCTCCTCGGTGGCTGGCCGCTTCGGCAACATTGGCCAATGCGATTACAGCGCCGCGAACGAGATATTGAACAAGCTGGCCGACCGGCTCCGGTACATCTGGCCGGAGGTGCACGCCGTCTCCATCAACTGGGGGCCATGGGACGCCGGCATGGTCAATGACGACTTGCGCAAGCTCTACGCGACGCGCTCGATCCGGCCGATTCCCGCTGCGGTCGGATTGCGCCACTTCATGGAAGAGCTGGAACGCGGGGCGGGCGGCGAATCAGAACTCGTCATTTCATCGAGCGTGCGCCAGATATCCGCACTGCAACTGGGCCGATGACGCGTCTGCGCGGCCCTCCGGTTCCTCGCGTCTCTAACGAAAGAAGGAAATTTTCATATGAATTCCGCCGCCAATCCCGTCCTTGTCGACTTCAAGCCGGCACAACTGGTCAAACCCGTGGGCCAGCGCATCGCGCTGGAAATTTCCGCCTACGGTCTGGCCAGAGGCTATTGTAAGAGCCGCAATCTTGAGAGCAAGGAAGACATTCGCGAAGCGTTGCGCGTAATGCGCGACAAATTTGCGCGCTACGCCGTATCGCCCGACCAGATCAATCGGCGTCAACTGGTGTTGTTCCCGCGCATCCGAGATGTGCGGTTCTCGGACGGCGAACTGGTGCTGGCCGAGCCGAAGGAAAAACACCTGCGGCTCTACGCTGATGCCAAGGACACCAAGGGATACGATTTGAAGGAGCGCCATGCCAGCTACGGGAAAATTGTCGGCGATTGCCTGGCCGAACTGTACGACGAAAACGCCAAGGCGCCGGACGACCTGATCCACGTCACCTGCTCTGGCTACCTCGCGCCCAGCCCGGTGGAGCGGATGGTGGCGCGCAAGGAGTGGTTCGATACCACCGTCACCCACAGCTATCACATGGGCTGTTATGGGGCCTTCCCCGCGATCAAGATGGCGCACGGCTTCCTGTCCTCCTCTCTTTGTTCCGGCATGCCGCCTAGGGAGCGGGTCGACATCGTCCACACCGAGCTGCTGTCCGGACACCATAACATTGAAAATTCCGATGTTGAGAACATCATCACTATGAGCCTGTTCGCCGACGGCTTCATCAAGTATTCGGTCTGTTCCGACGACCATGCGCGCCGACACGGTTTGCCCGGGCTCAGGATTCTCGCGTTCAACGAGCACTTGTTACCCAATTCGGCCGACGACATGACTTGGGTGCCTGCTGCGCATCAGTTTCAGATGACGCTGTCGGTGATGGTGCCGGTCGTCATCAAACAGCATGTGCGCGCCTTTGTCGTCGCGCTGCTGCGCAGGATCGGCATCGATTTTGAGCGGGACCGGGCGGCTCTGACGTTCGCGATCCATCCGGGCGGGCCAAAGATTGTCGAACATATTCAGGGCGAGCTGGGTCTTCGCGACGATCAGGTCGCCATCAGCAAGAAGGTGTTCCGCGAAAACGGCAATATGTCTTCGGCGACGATCCCGCATATTCTGAAAGGCATCTTGGAAGAAAAGGCGATTGCGCGGGGCACCCGTGTCGTCGCGATCGGATTCGGCCCCGGCCTGACCGTGACCGGACTGGTTCTGGAGAAACTATGATGCTCGCGCCTGACCGCCTTCTTGTTCCAGGGGAGTCGCCGCTGATCGCCCGGCTTCACGAAGTCGATTGCGCGCGCCAACTCGACGGCGCCGCATGCGACGGTACGTCCGACGGTGCGCTGCCCTTCGTCGGTGAAATCGTGCATCATGTGCCCGGCAGCGTTATTGGCGTACGGCGGCGGCTTAGCCTCGCTGAAGATCTGTACCTGGCCGACCACCACTTCGTGTGCGCACCCGGCGTCAAGCCGCTGTCGGCGTGTTTCCCCGTCGTGCCGATGACGGTCAGCCTGGAAATCATGGCGCAAGCGGCCGCCTGCCTGGCGCCCGAACAAGGCTTGACTGGATTCGCCGATGTGACGGCCACGCGCTGGATCGCCCTGGCCGATACAGACCAGCTCGCACTACGGATCGAGTGCAGGCTCGAGCATGCCGATCCGGCGCGCCAGTTGCGCCGGATCGCGGCGGCGGTCTTCGTTGAAGGCGAGGCTCAGCCTTCGATCAGCGCCAAACTCATGTTCGGCAAACTCTACCAAGTTGGACTTCCGTTTAATGTCGCGCAACCGGTTGCCGGGCACCGCCTGGCCGCCGCGCAGCTGTACGCGCAGCGAGAGCTATTTCACGGCCCGCGCTTCCAGTGCCTGGACGACGCCATCGTGCTGGGGCCGGAAGGCGCGGCGGCCCGGTTGCGGGTGCGCGCGCCGCTGGACTGGTTCGGTTCGACCCGGCAGCCGCAACTGCTGACCGATCCCGCGCTGCTCGATGGCGTCGGACAGCTCATGGCGGTTTGGGCCATGCAGCGGGAGCGCGCCGTATTTCCCATCGGCCTAGGCCAGATGGAATTGTATGGTCCCACGCCGGCGCCCGGCACAAGTGTTCCCATCCGCATGGCGATTAGCCCCGGCGCGTCCAAAATGCTGAGCGCGGATGTGGAAATTGAAGATGGCGCCGGTGCTATTTGGATGCGCATCAAGGCCTGGAAGTCGTGGCAATTCCAGTGGGATCGCGCACTGCTCGACTTTCGCCGGCAGCCGACGTTCTACTTGCTCAGCGACGCGCAGGCGCTGCCCGCGCCCGATGCGGGAGCGCGCTGCCAGCGCATCACGGCGCGGCGCATTGCCCGCTTCGACCGGGCGCTGCTCGCGCGCCACTACCTGCGGATGGACGAGATGGCCCAATTTTTTGCCTTCGCCGGCGCGCCGGAGCGTCAGCTGCAATGGCTGCTCGGCCGCATCACCGCCAAGGACGCGGCCAGGGCTTGGCGTGCGCGCCACGGCGGCGGCGCGGCAATGTTGCATCCGGCTGCGTTCGCAGTCGAGAACGACGCCCGGGGCCAGCCGCGCGTGGCGGGATGGCCGGACGACGCCCCGCCGGCGCTGAGCATTGCGCACTGTGAGGATCAGGCGATTGCGCTGGCCCATGAAGATCAGACCGGCGTCGATATCGAACGCGTCGCCGAGCGCGCCGCCACTTTCCTGCGCGCCGTCACCAGTGAAGCCGAACGGGAGCTGCTCTCTGCTTTTGCGGGCGCCGCGCGCAACGAATGGATCACCCGCCTGTGGTGCGCCAAGGAGGCTATGGGCAAACTGATGGGAACCGGCTTGAATCAAGCGCCGCAACGCTTCGAGGCGCAAACCTTGTACGCCGACGGCGCCATCGCGATGCTGCATGGCGGCAGCGGCCGCCATGCACGGGTCACAACCATCCATGACGGCCATTTTATGATCGCGTTCGCCCTTAGTCCGGATTAAGGGGGGCGTGTGAATCGCGCGCCACAACGATGCAATCCGACACGAAGATAAAGGAATAGAAAATGTCGAAACCTGTCTTGGCGCCGCTGGTCGAATTGCGCCACGTGATCAAGTACTACCAGCTCGGAGAGGCCCGGATCACCGCCCTCAAGAATATCGATCTCACCATCCGACGCGGCGAGTTCGTCGCCGTATGGGGCCCATCCGGCTCGGGCAAGTCCACCCTGTGCAATCTGATCGGGATGTTGGACCAGCCTTCCTCCGGCGTCGTGTGCTTCGATGGCGGCGATGTCGCCGCGCTGTCGGACAACCAGCGCAGTGCCGTACGTAATAAGGCGATCGGCTTCGTGTTCCAGGGATTCAACCTGATCCCCGTGCTGTCCGCCCGGGAGAACGTCATGCTGCCACTGCAAATCGGGCATGTTTCGTCGCGCCGGGCCACGGCGGCGGCCATCGAGCGCCTGACCGAAGTCGGGCTGGCCGGCCATCAGGCGCACCGTCCGGCCAAACTGTCGGGCGGGCAACAGCAACGTGTGGCGATCGCGCGCGCACTGATCGCACGGCCGGCGTTGGTGGTCGCCGACGAGCCGACCGCCAATCTCGATTCCGAGAATGCGCACATGATCATCGACCTGATGCGTCAAATCAGCAAAAAAGAAGGCACAACGTTTGTTTTCTCAACCCATGACGAGCGGTTGCTCGGGCGCGTTGATCGTCGCATCAGAATGCGCGACGGCGAAGTGGTGGACGACGACGGGTTGGCACCGGAGTTGCCCGAAACCGCTGCGAGTGTGCTGTCATGCTGACCTGGATCACACTGGCCATCCGGAACTTGTTCCGCAACGGACGCCGTTCGTTATTTACCATCGTCGCGATCGGTCTGGGCTTCCTTGCGGTCAATGCCTTGGGTGGTTTTACCGCCTACATCTTCGCAAGCCTGAAGGACAGTTACATCTACGCCGAGGGCAACGGACACTTGACGATTTTCAAGGCGGGTTTCCTAGAAAAAGGCAAGCTCGATCCGGTTCGCTACCTGCTGAGTGTTCAGGAGCTCGGCGCCATGCGGCGGATCCTGTCGCGCCACCCCGAAGTGTTGGTCGCCACGCCCCAGTTGCAGATTTCCGGCCTGCTGAGTAATGGGCAGGTATCGACAATCTTCGTCGCTTCGGGCCGCGTCCCGTCCGATGTCGATGCGATCTCGCGGCACGCCGCAGGCCTGATAGGAAGGATTAAACTATACGACGGCCAACCGCTGAGTGATGCCGCGCTCTACGGCATCGGCGTCAGCCGCGGCTTGGCTCAGCAGTTGAACCTGCGCCTCGGTTCCAGCGCGGTCGCCATGGCGCCCACGGTATCTGGACAAATCAACGCGCTCGACACCCAACTGCTGCAGTTCATTGACGCGCCGATCGAGGCGCTGGAGGATAAGTTGGCCACCGTGCCCCTGAAATTCGCCCAGGACTTGTACGACACTGCAAGCGTCGATCGCCTGACCGTGTTGTTGAAGAGCGACGATCAAACCGAAGCTGCCAAGGCGCGGCTGGCGGCCGAACTGGCCGGGGCCGGCCTGAACGTGGAAATGAAGACCTGGAACGAGCTTTCGCCGTTTTATACCAAGGTGAAAAAAATGTTCAATGTGATATTTTTTATCACGTTCCAGATCGTCTTCCTGATCGTCGTGATGAGCGTGGTTAACACGGTCGGCATGGCGGTCATGGAGCGGACCCGGGAAATCGGCACGCTGCGCGCCCTCGGTGTCAAGCGGCGCGGCATCATCGCCCTGTTCTCGTTGGAAAGCACGATGCTGGGCGCATTCGGATCGCTGGTTGGTGGCGGCATGACCCTGTCGCTCATCTATTCGATTAAGTGGGCGCACCCGAGCTGGATCCCGCCGCAGATCACACGCGAGGTGCCGCTGCAAATCTACCTCGTTCCAGAATATTGGCTATACAGCATCCTGCTGTTGTTGTTGCTGTCCTTGCTGTCGGCAATCCTGCCCGCGCGCAAAGCGGCACGCCTGGAAATCACACACGCCTTGGGCTACGCCTGAGGATTGGAAAGGGGGGGGCATGCGATATAAGAACAATTGGCTGGCGCTGGCCTTGGCGCTGTTGCTGGTAGGCGGCGACGCGGGTGCGGCCTTATCGGCCAAGGACATTCTGAAGGCGGCCGATGAGGCGCGCGGCAACGTCGAGGGCGTCGAGTGGCGCGTGACGGTCGAGTCGACCGAGAACGAGCGCGTCACCGACACCCTGGTGTATGACATCAAGGCGCGCGGTTTTAATATTGCCGGCATCAGTCAGGCCCCGCCTAAGTACAAGGGCAACAAGCTGCTCATGCTGAACACCAGCATGTGGTTCTATAAGTGGGGGCTGAGCAAACCGGTGCCCATTTCGCAGCGGCAGAAATTGATGGGCGACGCATCCTACGGCGATATCGCCTCGACCAACTACGCCGAAAACTACGACGCCACCGCGCTGCCCGAAGAGGACGTCAACGGTGAGGCATGCTACGTGTTCGACCTCAAGGCACAAAGCGACAAGAGTACCTATGACCGGATCCGCTACTGGGTCTCCAAATGGCGCCTGGTCGGCGTGAAGGCCGAGTATTTTACGGTCTCGGGCAAGAAATTCAAATCGGCCATGATGGAGTATGACAATTTGGTCTCGATCGGGGGCAGGAAGCGGCCATTTCTGTCGCGCATCATGATGCAAAGCGAATTGATGAACGGATCGGCTACCTATCTAAGCCTGCGCACCCCGCGCATTGCTCCCTTGCCGGATTATGTCTTCGATTTGAATTTATTCATGAGATGAGGACGGTATCAAGACATGGGCCGCCGATGAGCTATCGCCAGGAGATAGATCGAGATCGGAATTTTTCAGGAGATGTTGTTATGCGACCGGCGCAACGTTTTGCCTTCGTCATCGTGGGCAGTGGCGACTATCTTGGTTCGACAGTGCGTGATCTGTCCATCGCAAATACCTTACATCGCCGCGGTTTCAAGGTTGTGGTCTATTGGATGATGGAGGTGAACGCGCAAATGGCGGACCCGGGGATCGAGCATCGCATGCTCTGCCACGGAACGCGCTACCATTTCCAGCGACCGTCCGACCTGCTCGATAAGCTCGGCTCAGCGCTGTTCCTCTTGCCGCAAGCCGTGCGGCTGCGGATTGTTCAAGGACAAGCCGGTTACGTGGATCGCCTGATCACTAATTTAACCAGGGCGCTCTACGCGACCCCCGACGCCGATTCCGTGCTGGCGGAACGGCTGAGCGACTTCATCGCCAAGGATCAGGTGAATTGTCTGATGCTCAGTTTCGCATCGCTCGGGCCGCTGGCCCTTGCGGCAAAAAAGTTAAGCGTGCATCAGTTTGACTATCTGTTGACGTTCCAGGGGGATGAGCAATTCGCCGCGCACGCGCAAAGACTTGGCATCCTGGCGTTCTATTGCGAGCGGCTCAACGACGCGCTACGCCAGTCACCTTGGCCGGCCGTGGTGGTCAGCCACGACTATGTGGAGCGGATCGTCGACGAGATGCAGGTGCCGCGCCCCCTGTTGAGCGTCATTTATAACGGTATCGAATTACCGGCGCCGGAAAGGCATTTGAAGTTTTCCGAGCTGCAATCCGTCTTTCCCGGGCTCGTGGAAAATATTCCGATTGTTGCGTACTTGGGACGTCAGGACAGCGAGAAGGGCATTGATTTGTTGCTGTACGCGGCGCGCTTGCTGGCTACCCGAAAAATACAGATGCAACTCGTCATTTGTGGATCCACCGCGAAAGGGCAATCCTATCGCAAGGTATTGGAGGAGCTTGCTGCACATCTGGGACTTTTCATTCACCATGCCGGCTCAGTTTCGCCCCAGGTCCGCGATGCTTTGTACGCGCACAGCCGCTGCGTCGTGTATCCGTCCATCAATCGGGAACCTTTCGGCCTGGTGGTGGCCGAGGCGATGAGTCACGGCACCCCGGTTTTGGTGCCGAACTATGGTGGTGTCGGCGAGGTGATCCTGCAAGGCGAACATGCCGGAGGCCTGACCTTTGAGACTTGGGATAGTGGGGACGTGGCAAGACAGCTTGAACGTTTGCTGGTCGATGAGACGCTCTATCGCCGACTGGTCGGTAATACGCGGATGATCGCAGCTCGTTTCGGGGTGGACAAGATGACCGACGATGTGCTTGCGCATATTGGCGTCAGTGCGCGTGAGGCAGCGCACGAGGAGCGCTGAAATTGGGCGAGAACCGTGGCTAGCGCTAATTTCTTTTTCAAACAGATAATCTGGATTTGAACATGCTAACCAATACATTGCGCGTCCAGGTCAACCGGCTCTGGGACGCATTCTGGTGTGGCGGTATTTCCGACCCGCTCGATATTCTGGAACAAATCACCTATTTGCTGTTTCTGCGCCACTTGGACGACATGCACACCGATGAGGAAAGTCGGCCCGCGCGTTCCCGGACGACGATGGCACGCTGTATTTTTCCAGAGGCCAAGAATGCCAAGGGGCGGGATTATGCTGCGTTGCGCTGGTCGCGGTTCAAGCACATGGCACCGGAAGAAATGTACGCGGTGGTAAGGGAGCAGGTCTTTCCTTTCCTGCATACAATGGGCCGCGCCGCTTCGACCGGTACGGGCCGCCATATGAAAGGCATCCGCTTCACCATCCCCACGCCAGCTGTACTCGCTCAGGTGGTTGATGTGCTCGATCAGGTGCCAAGGGGGGAGATTGACGCCAGAGGCGACCTGTATGGATACATGTTGGGTAAAATTGTCGGCGCCAGGCGAAGCGGAGCGTTGAGCATTCCGCGCCACATTGTCAGGCTCATGCTGGAGTTGACCGTCCCCAATGCCGGGGATGTCATCTGCGACCCCGCCAGCGGAATCTGCGGCGTGCTGGCGGCCGCCGTCGAATACATGAGGGAGAAACATCCGGAAATCTTGCGCGACCGCCAAAGCAGGAAACATTTTCACAAGAGGATGTTTCATGGCTACGATTCCGATCCTGCGCTGCTGCGTATTGGCAGTATGAATATGGTGCTGCACGGCGTCCCGCACGCCGACATCCGCCACAAGGATTGGCTGGCGCAAGACAACGGGAGTGATGAGGGGAAATACTCGCTTCTTCTCGCAGCCCCGTTTGCCAGCTCGCGAGATCAAAAAGTCATCAAGTCTAAGAAGGTCGAATCGTTATTCCTGGAACAATGTCTTCGCCTGCTCAAACCAGGCGGGCGTGCGGCGATAATTGTGTCCGATAGCGTTTTGTCCGGATCTTCCACCAACCAACGGAACCTGCGCCGCAAGGTGGCCGAAGAACAAAGGCTGGACGCCGTGATCGCGCTTCCACGCGCGGTTTTCAGACCCCGTTCCGAGGTCGCGATGTGCATGCTACTGTTTACAAAAGCCAATTCCGGCCGCGCCGGCCAAGTCTGGTTTTATGATGTGCGGGCCGACGGATGGAGCCTCGATGATCGGCGCCAACCGTTGCTGGACGAGGAAAAGCTCGGGGCGAGCCCCCTCCAGCCGCTCACCAGAGCTGAGCAAGCGAAGAACAATTTGCCAGACTTACTTGCACGCTGGCGGCGGCGTGGTTCGGATGAGTTGCAGCGCCCCCGTACGGCGCAGAGCTTTTGCGTTCCGCAAGCCGACATCATTGCCAATGGTTACCACCTGTCCATCAGCCGCTATCGGCAGATCGGTGCAGGCGAGGCTTCCCAAACCCACGGCGAGGACGCGATTCCTGTCACACGCTCTGAGGAGCGGCGTAAGCCATCCCCGTTTTCCGTGCCGTCCCACAATGATTCTGCATCGCAAGTTACTTTGTAGGACGGATCTATGATCCGCAATCCATCGGATCGTGCTATCGCTGCTAATCGTTATCGTGTAACGCTGCCGTTTTTCGTGCGCAATGCGGCGCCGATGGCGTGGATCCGACGCGGTTGACACAGCTTGGGCTTGGGCCTCAATCCACCGAACTTAACGGCGCTGGCCGTCAGCACGGTTTCTGAGTCATCGATTTGTGCGGCTTGGGTCGCATAATCCTGGGCTTGGATTTCACGATTCCCGGACGATGCGAGTAGGTTCGACGGGCGATCAACTGTA
>JACMLV010000267.1 GCA_014379395.1 Burkholderiaceae bacterium | reverse complement strand
CGCGCCGCCAAGCGCCGCTCGCAGCTCCCCCCTTCCAAGCACTTCCGCCCGCCGGCTCGCCGCGCGTTCGCGCCGGCATCTGTTCTATTCAGCAACACCATTCGCCTATAAAATAGCTTTTTTATAAACAGCCAGCCGCTTATCCAGCCGCCTATCCGATGCCAGTCCCGTCCCACACCGCGCTCAAGAAAATTGCCGCCCTCTGCATCCAGGCGGCCCTGCTCGGCGCGCTCGCCGCCTGCCAGAGCCCGCCGCCCAAACCCGAGGCCCCCGCCCGCGGCGATTACGCGTCGACCCGGCAATACCTGAGCCAGCTGATCCGGTACGAAATGAAGCGGCACGCGGTCACCGGCCTGAGCATCGCCCTGGTGGACGACCAGCGAATCGTCTGGGCCGAGGGCTTCGGCCACGCCGACCGGGCCGTCAACCTCGCCGCCGCGCCCGAAACCGTGTACCGGGTCGGCTCCATCTCCAAGCTGTTCACCGACACGGCCGTCATGCAACTGGCCGAGCAAGGCAGGCTCGACATCGACCAACCCTTGCAAGCCTACCTGCCGCAATTTTCGATCCGCAGCCGCTTCGCCGGCGCCGGCCCGATCACCCCGCGCAACCTCATGACGCACCACTCCGGCCTGCCCGACAGCTTTGTGAACGGCATGTGGACCGACCATCCGGCCCCCTTCTCCAGCGTCACCGCCGCCCTGCGCGACGACTACGCGGCCTATCCACCGGACTACGTTTTCGCCTACTCGAACATCGGCATCACGCTGCTGGGCGACATGATCCAAACCGTCACCGGCGAGGACTTCGCGGCCCGCCTCGAGCGCACCCTGTTGCGGCCGCTCGGCATGCGCGACTCGTCGTTCGCGCCCGGCTTGAGCGGCCCGCTGGCCTCGAAAGCCTACCGCGACGGCAAGGAAGCCGATGAAAAGCCCCTGCGCGACGTGCCCGCCGGCGGCTTGAACTCCAACGTCCTCGACCTGAGCCGCTTCATGCAAATGATGTTCGCCGAGGGCCGCGCCAACGGCCGGCAGATTTTGCGGCCCGCCACCGTGGCGCAGATGCTGGCGCCGCAAAACGGCGCCGTCGCCCTCGACCAGGACTTCCGCATCGGCCTCGGCTGGATGTTGAACAGCAAAATCGACAACGCCGGCCCGGTGGCCCAGCACGCCGGCGCCACGCTGTTCCACCGCGGCCAGCTGACGATCCTGCCGCAACACAAGCTCGGCGTCGTCGTGCTGTCCAACTCCGCCACGGCGGGCGGCGTCGTCACGGACGTCGCCACCGCCGCGCTGCAACAGGCGCTGGAAGCCAAAACCGGCATCCGGCAAACCGAGCCGAAGCGGCTTGAGCCCGCCCCCGCCGCCCTCACGCCGGATCAGCTGGAATCCTGGCCGGGCCAGTACGCGACCCACTTCGGCTACGCCAAGGTGAGCAAAAACGGGGACCGGCTGCGCGCCACGCTGGCCGACGCCGACTTCGACCTAAGTCCGCGCGGCGCCGGCAAGGTCGGGCTGCGATACCGGCTGCTCGGACTCATTCCACTGTCAATCGACGCGCTCGACAAACTGCATCTGTCGCAGGCGCTCGTTTCCGGGCGCGACGTCCTGCTGGCCGAAGACGGCGGCCGCACCATGCTCGGCGGTGAAAGAATCACGCCGCGCCCCATACCGCAAAAATGGCTGGACCGGCTGGGCGACTACGCGTTCGTCAACGCCAAGCCGGGCGAAGACGGCGTCGTCATCGACAAGGTCGCCCTGGTGCAGCGGGATGGCTTGCTGATGATCGACATCTCGGTGCCCGACATGCCGGGCGAGTCGGGGCTGCTGCCAATCGAGGCGGTTTCCGACAGCGAGGCGATCGTCTCCGGAATCGGGCGCGGCAAAGGCGAAACCATCCGCGTGATCGAGATCGACGGCGCCGAGCACGTCGCCTATTCCGGCTTCCTGCTGCGCAAGAAGGCGCGCTGAGCGATCATCCGGCGCGGCGCGCAAATTCCAGTTCGCGCCGGTTCCACTGGCCGAGGTCGGCCGCCGCCGCGTAACTGCTTTCCAAAAAGTCGAGCAGCGCCTGATCGGGCGACGCGGCCAGCCGCACCTGTTCATACGGCAGCAGGAATTCGCGCAGGCCCGCGTCGTACCGCGCACCCGCCGGCCGCAGCGGCGCCGCCGCGTAACCGGGCGGCTCCGGATACGCGTAGGAATAAAACACCGGATACCGCATACCCTCGCCGCCCGGCCAGAAACCGGCGCTGCTGACCTCGTGCGAATACGCCTCGCGCGCGACCCAGTCCGGCAAATTCGGCACCCCGCCCGGATGCGCTGGCGCGGCGCGGCCGGAAAAGCGCGTCACCGCCAAATCGAAACTGCCCCAGAAGAAATGCACCGGGCTGCACTTGCCGGCGAAGCCGCTGCGAAAACGTTTCAAAACCCGGTCGGCCTGCGCCAGCGCGCGCCACAGGCGCCAAGCGGCGTCGGCGTCGTAGCTGGCGTGGACGTCATCGCGGTCGAACGGAATCGGATCGGCCACTTCATTGGGCGACGTATGAATCTTGACGCCCAGCCCGAGCGCGTCGAGCCGGCCCATCAGATCGCGGTAAAACTGCGCCACCGTGCAAGGCGCCAGCGGCAGCGACGCGCTGGCGCCGTCGCCGGCCTCGATCAGCAGACGCTGCGAGAGAAAATCGAAATCGATCTGGAACAGCCGCGCGCCGTGCGGGATCGGCGACGTCGTCAGGCCGCGCGCCGTCAGGTACAGCGCCACATGCCAGGAATGATTGACCCACGGCGTCTGCGCCAGCCGGATCTTGCCGACGATCTGCGTCCACATGTGCAGCGTCGCGTAGGTGTCGCGCGCCGCCTCGAACTCCAGCGCCGGCCAATCCGCGCCGCGCGACGCGCCCTGCGCCGTCACTGTTGAACCGCTTGAAGTGTCCATCATTCCTCCTGTCGGCAAACCAGTTAGAACGAAGCGCGGCGGCGATAGTTGCGGCGTGCCGCGCCAAGGATGGGCGACGCTGGGCGGCTGCGTTAAATCCGTCCGCGCTTGAATTCGGCCAGGAACGCCTTCGCCTGCTTGGGGGACAGCACCACGTCCGCGTCGCCGTGATAGGCGTACAGGAACGGTTCGTTGCCGAGGCGGTCGGTCAGCTTGGCCGACAATAAAAACGCGGTGCCGAGCGGATAGCGCCCGGTGTCGCACAGACGGCGCGAACATTGCACCGACAAGCTCGGCGCGAACGCCTGCCCCGGCAGAGGCCGAATCCGCACCGCGCCGTCGACCCAGCGCGACTCGACGGCCACTTGCCGGTAAGCGTAAATATCCCGAACCATGCTTCCATTCCTCTGCACAAAATACAAAACAGGCCTTGGCGGCCACGACGGCAAGCGGGCGGGTGTGGCAGCCCGCCGCGCTTTGCCGGTATAGTATCTGTCAATTAGAAAGTGGGAGCAGAGAACATGAAATGGGAAGGCAATCGCGAGAGCGACAACGTGGAGGACCGGCGCGGCGATGGCGGCGGTGGCGGCGGTTTCAGCTTCGGCGGCGGCCGCTCGGTCGGCATCGGCACCATCATCGTCGCCCTGATCGGCTCGTATTTCCTGGGCGTCAGCCCGACCACCCTGCTCAACCTGTTAAGCGGTGGCGGCGTGCCCCAACAGGTGCAGCAAGCGCCGGCGCAGCGGCCGCCGGCCTCGGACCAGCCGGCGAAATTCGTCGCGACCGTGCTGGCCGACACCGAAGACACCTGGACCGAATTGTTCCGCGCCGAGGGCGGACGCTACGTGCGGCCCAAGCTGGTGCTGTTCTCCGGCAGCACCCCGACCGCCTGCGGCACCGGCCAGACCGCGACCGGCCCGTTCTACTGCCCCGGCGACCAGAAGGTCTACATCGACTTGAGCTTCTACCGCCTGATGCAGCAGCGCTTCAAGGTCTCCGGCGAATTCGCCGAGGCCTACGTGATCGCGCACGAAGTCGGCCACCACGTGCAAAACCTGCTCGGCATCTCCGACAAGGTCGACGCCGCGCGCCAGCGCGCCTCCGAGCGGCAGGCCAACGCGCTGTCGGTGCGGCTCGAATTGCAGGCCGACTGCTTCGCCGGCGTCTGGGCCTACCACGCCAACCAAGCGCGCAGCATCCTCGAACAGGGCGACATCGAAACGGCGCTCAAGGCCGCCAGCGCGATCGGCGACGACGCCTTGCAGCGCCAGGCCCAGGGCCACGTCGTGCCCGACTCCTTCACCCACGGCACCTCGGAACAACGCGTGCGCTGGTTCACCAAGGGCATCGAGAGCGGCCAGATCAAAGGGTGCAACACCTTCGAGGCGAAACAGTTGTAGGCATGCGGCCTGGCCGACAAGGCCCGGCCGCCTCCCGACCTCAGCGATTGCCAAGCTGACAGTGTTGACGCGTCGGATATTTGCTCTTCTGATAGTTTTGGTTAGAATTCACGTCCCCGCCATATAGGTATTTAGGACGTGAAAAATATGACCGCCACCCAAGCTTGCTTCAAGGCCCCAGAGAACGTTTCCCCGATCATCGGCAAGCGCGTCGAATTGCAGCTGTTCACGACCCTGAACTGCAATCTGAAATGCACCTACTGCTCCGAGAAAACCGTGGTCGGCTCGCAAGGCAAGGTCACCTACTCGCCCGAGGCGCTCGACCAGTTCATCCGCACCCACCTGAGCGAGCATGAAATCTACGTCACCTTCTACGGCGGCGAACCGACCCTGAACATCGATTTCATGGAACAGGTGATGCAGCGCTATCCGAACTACCGCTACAACCTGCAAACCAACGGCACCCTGCTGCACCGCGTGCCGGACCACCTGCTGGCCAAGCTGTCGAACGTGCTGGTGTCGGTCGACGGCGGCGAAAAAATCACCGACGGCTTCCGCGGCAAGGGCGTCTACAAGAAAGTGCTCGAGCGCGTCGACAGCGTGCGCGGCCGCCTGGGCGGCTCCTCGACCGCGCGCGTGACCTGGGGCAGCGCCGACACCACCTTCGAGGAACTCGACGCCCTGCTGGAAACCTTCGACTACGTCTACTGGCAGTTCGTGCAGAGCGAAACCGCCTATTCGCCCGAGGACGTGGCCAAGAAGAAGCGCGTGATCACCCGGCTGGTCGAGCGCTTCTTCAGCGGCGACACGCTGTACCCGTTCATCCCCCTCATGGGCATCGTGCGCAACAAGGTGCTGCCGTCGCGCGCCAAGGAACTGTACAACGGCCACAGCCAGTGCCGCGCCTCGACCCACATCCTGAACGTGCTGCCGGACGGCTCGATCTTCCCGTGCCCGGACATGACGGACGAGCCGTCGATGCAGCACGGCTCGGTCAACGACAACTGGCTCAAGCGCAGCCCCCTGCAGCCGCATCCCGACATGCCGTGCACCGGCTGCTCGGCGTATGCGTTCTGCCGCGGCAACTGCATGAAGAACCTGCACGTCGCCTACGTCGAGGGCAACGACGACTACCGCCGCAACGTGGTCGAGCCGGTGTGCGAGCTGGTCAAGTTCCTCGGCGAGGAAATCGACCGCCACGACCCGCACGCCTGGTACGCCAAGGCGTCCCTGGCGCTGCGCGACGCGGTCGCCAACTGCGAGGTGTACGAGTATGTCGAAGTGATGCCGTAAGCATCACCGAGGGGTGCGTCAGCCGAACGGCCGCACCCCGATCAACACGCCGTGCAGCCAGAGCGCGAACACGGCCCAGGCCGCGAAGCCGACGCCGACCGTGGCCAGCGTGCCGCTCAGAGTGCCGGCCGGATAGACGGCGCCGGCCGCACGGTCGCGCTGGCGGGCGGCGCGGAAGGCCAGCGCGGCCCAGAGCAGGAAGCCGCCGAACAGGATCACGTCGGCCAGCGTGCCGTTCGCCAGCAGATGGGCGAGCGCCCACAATTTTGTACCCAGCAACATCGGATGGTGCAGCGCCGCCTTGATGCGGTTGCGCGGCACGTAGGCGGCCGCCAGCAGCACGAAGGCCGGCAGCGTCAGCAAGGCGCTGAGGTGGCGCGTGAAAACGGGCGGCTGCCACAGCACGAGCGGCTCCTGCCGCGCCAGTCCGTAGCCCCAGATCAATAGGCCGAATCCGAGCAGCGAGGCGAGCGCGTAGACGCCCTTCCAGGCCGCCTCGCCATGCCGCGCCCGTTGCGTCGCGCGCCAGTCGTCGGCCACGATTCGGATCGAATGCGTGCCCAGGAAAAGTATCAAGCCGAGTATCAGGATCGCCATCGGTGTCGCCCTTTAAAAAGTGAGTGTTGGTACGCGCATTACGGCGGCCATCGCCGCCGGCCTATCGCGTCATTTGCCCATCGTACCCGATAGCGGACTGATCAGTACGCGGCAAGATGGGCGGCCAGATATTTGCCCAGGCAAAGCAGCGTGACGGTGGGTGGCAAACCCCACGCCTCGGGGATCACCGAGGCGTCGCAGACGTAGAGATCGCGGGTCGTCGTTTGCAGCTGGCGGTCGACGCCATCGTCGATGCGCACGCTGCCGCCCGGATGCGCGGCGAAATGCCAGCTTTGGAAAACGTGGTGCGCGCCCGCCTGCGCCAGAATTCCGCGCGCCAGCTCCACCCCGCGTTCCAGTTTCAGCTTGTCGGCCGCCTGCAATCGCTTGTTGACCCAGCGCGGGCCGATGCTGCCGCCCAGCTGGTCGCGCACTTTCACCATGATCGTCAGGGTCCGCCGATGCGCCAGCAGGCGGTCGATGCGCCCCACTTGCGCGGCGAAGGCCGAGTACATCGCGCGCGGCAGGGTCATGTCCGCCAGCGTGATGCCGTCCGCGTCCAGATGCATGCCGGCCGCCATCGGCACCTCGGCGCCGCCGTCGATGTCGTCCACGCTGCCCATCACGGCGATCACCGGATCGCTGAAGTGGCGGGTGTCGGCCACCGCCAATCCGGATGCGCGCAGCAGGCGCGGGCTGCCGATGCCGCCGCCGGCCAGCACCACCGTGCCGGCATACGCCCGCTTGAGTTGATTGTCGCGCGTGAACTCGACGCCGCACGCGGCGCCGTCCTTGACCAGCACGCGCGAGACCTTGGCGTCGGCCAGCAACTCGGCGCCGTGCGCCACGGCTTCCTCGACGAAATTGCGGGCCGTCCATTTGGCGCCGAACGGGCAGCCGTAGGTGCAGCGCCAACAGCCGGTGCGGCACTGGTCGGCGTAGATCATCTTGTCGAATTTGCGCCAGTCGTGG
>JACMLV010000266.1 GCA_014379395.1 Burkholderiaceae bacterium | reverse complement strand
GGGAGTCGAAGCGAAAAAATAGCTGGGCGAGGCCAGATTTTGACGGTTTCGCAGTGCCAATAGCGAGCTATTGGCCGAGAAGACGGCGAAATATGGACCGTCCAGGTATTTTTGCAGCCGACGAGCCTAAGTCCGACAGCCTCCTAGGCGGCACGGCCAGTTCAATCGGCCTTGGCCTCACCGGCGCGGCCGCCACTCTGGCGGCCGCGCATCCCCATCTTCAAAATTCCCCCAGCCTTACGCCGCCTGTTCCGGCTTTCGCTTTCCGCGGCGCCGCGCCTCGGGTTCACACCTCGACCCGCAGAATCCGGTAGGTGTGGCGCGGGGTGCCTGCGTGTAATAATGGAAAGAATGGCCGCTTCGACATCGATCCGGGAGGGAGTGCGGCCGAGTTGAATTTTCCCGGCAATAAATTGACTGGAAACGACTATGCGCACTTATCAACACATCCTTCTGGCGGCGCTCTTCGCGGGCGCGGCGCAGACGGCGTCGGCCGCCCCGGCAGCCAGCTACGCCGGGCAGGACGGCCGTGAAATCAAGGCGCTGTCGGCCGAGGACACGCAGGCCTTCTTGTCTGGAAAAGGCATGGGCCTGGCGAAGGCGGCGGAATTGAACGGCTATCCCGGTCCGTCCCACGTGCTGGGACTGGCATCCGAATTGGGGCTCACGGCGCGGCAGAAGCAACTCACGCAAGCCCTGTTCGCCGTCATGGAGGAGAGGGCGGTCGGCTTCGGGCGCGGCCTGGTCGAGGAGGAGCGCAAACTCGACCGGCTGTTCGCGAATAAAGCGATCACGCCGGAGCTGTTGACGCGCTCGCTGGCGCGCATCGGGGAACTCCAGGCCAAGGTGCGCGAAGTCCATCTGGCCACCCATCTCGACCAGGCCAGGATACTGACGCCGGAACAGATCGCGCACTACATGCAGCTGCGCGGCTACGCCTCCGCGCAGGCGACGCCGGGCGCCGAACACCATCGCCATTGATCCACGAACCTCGAGCGCAAGAAGGGAATCCGATGAGCGAATCTTTGCCAGCCTCTTTGCCAGCCTTGCTGGACGAACTGGAACGGTTCGGGCGGAACAACGACGCCACTATTGCCGAGCGGCCGCGCCGGATGCTCAACATCACGCGCGACACCGGGCAATTCCTGGGCGTGCTGGTGCGCGCGACCAACGCCCGCCGGGTGCTGGAAATCGGCACCTCGAACGGCTACTCGACGCTTTGGCTGGCGGCCGCGGCCAGCGCGATCAAAGGCCATGTCGCGACGGTCGAAGTATCCGAGTCGAAGCTGGCCCTGGCGGCCGAGAACTTCATGCGCTCCGGCCTCGCGCACGTCATCACCCAGATCCACGGCGAGGCCGGCCAGGCGCTCGAAGCGACGCCGACCGGGAGCGTCGATCTGCTCTTCCTCGACTCCGAACGCTCCGAATATGCCGCCTGGTGGCCGCAGATCCGGCGCGTGCTGCGTCCGGGCGGCTTGCTCGTCGTCGACAACGCCACCTCCCACGCCGCCGAGATGGCGCCGCTGGTCGCGCTGGTGGCGGCCGACGCCGGCTTTACCACCTGCACGGTGCCGGTCGGGAACGGCGAATTCCTCGCTACCAAGGGTGGCGGGATGAGCTAAACTCCCGGGCTACACTTCAGTGGCAAAAGCCTTTTCATGGATCATGTATGTTGATTAACTGCGTCGCGTATCAGGATGGAAAAAAGCTGGCCGATCTGGCGGTCGATTCCATCAGCGACTATATCGCCCGGCCGGACTGTTTCGTCTGGGTCGGCCTGAGCGAGGCCAGTCCGGAAGAGCTGTCGCAGATGCAGCACGAATTCGGCCTGCACGAACTGGCGGTGGAGGACGCCCGCCGCGGCCACCAGCGTCCCAAGATCGAGGAATACGGCGACTCGCTGTTCGCCGTGGTGCAGACGGTCGAGCTGGCCGGCGATGAACTGGTGCTGGGCGAAGTCGACATTTTCGCCGGCCCCAATTACGTCATGTCGGTGCGCAGCCACAGCACCCAGGGTTTTCTGGCGGTGCGCGCGCGCGCCGAGCACGAGCCGCATCTGCTGCGCCAGGGCTCGTCCTTCGTCCTGTACGCGCTGATGGACGCCGTCGTCGACCGTTATTTCCCGGTCGTCGAGCAGCTCGAATCGGAGTTGGAGGCCATCGAGGACCGCATCTTCGACCGCGGCTCGGAGCGCGACAACATCGAGCGGCTGTACGCGTTGAAGCGCAAGGTGATCGTGCTGCGCCACGTGGTCGGGCCGCTGATGGAGGCGCTCGGCAAGCTGCACGGCGGCCGGGTGCCGCTGCTCTGCATGGACAGCCAGGAATATTTCCGCGACGTGCACGACCATCTGCACCGCATCAACGCCACGCTCGACACCATCCGCGACACCATCAGCACCGCGATCCAGGTGAACCTGTCGATGGTCGCCATCGACGAGAGCGAAGTGAACAAGCAGCTGGCGGCGTGGGCCGCGATCTTCGCGGTGTTCACCGCCTTCGCCGGCCTCTGGGGCATGAACTTCAAGCTGATGCCGGAGCTCGACTGGGCCTATGGCTATCCGGCCGCGGTGGCCGTGATGGTGTCGGTGTGCTACTACCTGTACTACCGCTTCAAGCGCTCAGGCTGGCTCTAGTGTAGTGTTGCGCGTTGATTGCGACGCTCGGCTAGTGTAGTGTTGCGCGCTGATTGCGACTTGTAAAAATAGCGGATTTTTCGCCGAGACAAGGAAAAAACCGCAGCAATACCGAGGTATTGCGAGGATTTTTGACGCGGTATCGGCGGAAAAGACGCATTTTTATGTCGCAAGAAGAGCGCAACACTACACTCGGGCATCGGCCGCGATCCGGGATGCATACGGCGGTCCGCCTGCCCGGCATGGCGCCGCTCGCCGCCGGCGTCGGCGGCGCGCACAACGCTCATCTCGTTGGCGGCAATCTCGGCGGCG
>JACMLV010000265.1 GCA_014379395.1 Burkholderiaceae bacterium | reverse complement strand
TCGGCCAGCCAGGCGGCCACCTGCTCCGGCGACGGCGCGCTGAAGCCGGCCTGATCGAAACCTTGGCCGGGCCCGAAACCCCAGCGATTGACCAGCGCGCCGGCGCCGGGATCGTAGGCGCCGCCGCTGGCGCGCGAGACCTCCAGCGCGAACCCCAGCACCTCGCAGAACTCGGCGGGCAGGGATTGCCAGACGCCGGGCGCGGCCCGGTTGAAACGCCCCAGATCGGACTGCTCGTCCCAGTGGCTCATCTGCTCCACCACCCGATCGAGCCGGCCCTGCAGGCCGTCCCGCCAGACGGCGGCGGCGCCGGGCGCGGCGGCGCTCGGTTTGATTAGCCGCACCGACCAGGTCGTGCCCATGGTCCGGCCGCGCAAATCGCACAGCGCGCCGCCGGCGGGCGCGGCGGGCGGGGAAAAATCAAGAGGCAGAAGAACCCGGCGCATGCTCAGTCTCGATGAAAATTATTGCGGCAGCACTTCGAGCGTTGCCGCGTAGGTGGCGCGGCGCGCCGGCTGGGCCGCCGCCGGCCAGCTACTGCTGAGCAAATACATGCCCGGCGCCGGCAACACGAAGCTGATCTCGCCATTGGCGTCGGTGCTGTGGCGGATCTCGCCGAGCACGCCGCGGTAGCGCACGCCGCCGGGCACCAGGCTGAAAGCTTGATTCGGCGCCGCCTTACCGTCGATCAGAAAACGCCAGGTCGCCTTCTCGCCGGCGCGCAGGTCGTTCGGATGACTGACCGGCACCAGCTCGAGCCCGACGCCGCTGGCCTTGAACACCGCGTCGCTGGTCGTCGCGCTGCTGAAGAATGTTTCCAGGCGGCTGTGCGTGCGGGTCGCCTTGACGTCCTGCGCGGCGGCCGGAATCTCCTTGGCAAAATCGGCCTCGCTGCCGCGCCAGCGCTTCGGCTCGCCGTTCAACTGGTAGCTCGCCATCACATTGAGCGCCACGATGCTGGCCTTGTAGGTCCCCGGCTGGGCCAGCTTGACATCGAAGGTGCTGCGCAGGCGGCCAACGGCGACATGCTCGGGCGCCACCCGGGCGCCATTGGGACCGGTGATTTCCAGCGCGTCGAGCTTGAGCGGCAGATGGTCGATATCGAACAGGTTTTCCGAAATCGCGGCGTCGACCGTGACCCACGGGTCCTTGGCCTCGACCAGCGTGGCCGACGGCAGCATCCACGGACGGTGCGCCTGGGCGTTGAAGGCCAGCGCGGCGAGCGCCAGCGCCAGCAGCGATTGATTCAGTTTCATCGACATGAGCAGTTTCCGATCAAGGTTTGAGTTGTACAGCGACGGCGGCCAGTTCTTCCTTGCCCCGGGCAGGAATGCTCTGGTTTGATTTCGGCGGCCACTGGATGGGCAGGCGCAGCAGTTCACGCCCGCCGGCCTCGCGCACCGCCTCGACGACGACCTGGTACTCGCCGGCCGGCAACTTGTCGAGCGCGGCCTTGGCGCCGGGGAAGGTCAAGGTATGCTCGCCCGGCGCGCGGGTGGCGCCGCTGACGCCGTCGAGCGGCATCGCCACGTCGCGCCCGCTCTTGCGCCACCACTGGCGCATGTCCTTCAAATACTTGGCGCCGCCGTTTTCCTTTTTCTTGACGTCGTACAGCACAGCCAGGTTGCTCAACACCTTCTGGTCCGGGCTCTCCAACCACACCGCCACATACGGGCGGTGATACTCGGCCACGTTCAATTGTGGAATTTCCAACTTGAGGGCCAGCTCGGCCGCCATGGCGGAAGCGCTCATCAAGGGAAGGCTGAGCGCGATGGAATAGCGTAATTTCATGGTTTGCCTGTCAAGAAAATTTAATGGATGAATAGAAGCGCGATCAGGCACGGCAGCAACACGCCTAGCCCGACCATCGGCCAGGTGAACGGCCGGTTGGCCGCGTGGAACTTCAGGATCAGCAGGCCGGTGAGGCAAAACACCAGGCAGGCGCCGGCGAAAATATCGATGAACCAATTCCACGCCGGGCCGGTGTTGCGGCCCTTGTGCACATCGTTCAGCCAGGAAATGGCGCCGCGGCTGGTCAGCTCGTACTCGGCGGCGCCGTCCTCCAGGCCGATCCGCACCCAGGCATCGCCGCCCGCCTTCGGCAGCGGCAGATACACCTCGTCGAGCGACCATTCGGCGCTGCGCTCGCCGGCCTGCAGCGACCAGGTCTGCGCCAGCCAGCGCCGCGCGCTCTCCGGCAGCGCCTGCTTGGCGCCGTCGCGCTGCGCGGCCAGCTGGCGCAACTCGCCTTGCAAGTCGGGCGGCAATTGCGCCGTCTGGCGCGTCACGCTCGGCTTGGCCTCGATCTGACTGGAGTGATTGAGCGTGATGCCGGTGACGCTGAAGAGCAGCATGCCGAGCAGGCAAAGCGCCGAGCTGATCCAGTGCCACTGGTGCAAGGTCTTCAGCCACAGGGCGCGCCGGGTGCCGGGATTGCGGGCCGAGCCGGACAAATCAGATGGAGTCATGGGCATCCGTTACAAAGAAAGCGCGGTTTCACGCCGACCCCGGCTGCGCGCGACGCAGGCCGGGTCAGACTGAACGATGCCGAAAGAAGAGCAGACGGCCGAAAAATTCAATCAAATGATAATGATTATCATTAACCAAGTCAAGCCGGCGTTATCGTTGGGCACACCGACCCCGCCCGCCTGCGGCGCCGCACGCGATGGCGGGCATGGAGGAGGCTTAAACCATGGGGACAAGCAAAAAAGGGGCGCGCGGGGCGCCCCCGCCAAGCGAAACCGGTGCGCGCGCGAACGCGCGAACCGGTAGCCTGACGATCAAATGCTTGAAATGGGATGGGAGAATTTTTGCTTGGAATGGACGCGGACTGCGGTCCGGCCTCGTCGTGCGGGGGGGATTATTGCCGGCCTTGCTCCTCCGTGTCGCCGCCCTGGCGCTGCCGTATCCGATCGGCCCGGCG
Organism: Burkholderiaceae bacterium; assembly: GCA_014379395.1. Lineage (GTDB taxonomy): Bacteria > Pseudomonadota > Gammaproteobacteria > Burkholderiales > Burkholderiaceae_D > Janthinobacterium. The sequence continues at coordinate 4,426 of JACMLV010000265.1, read as the reverse complement.
CACTTCGCCAAACGCCAGTTCTTCGGCCGCGATGCCCAGGTCCTGCCCGGCGTCGATCTGCATGCCGTCCGCTTCGGCGCTCTGCCGCGATCCGGCCGGCGCCGCTGGCGATTGCCCCTGGCCGCCGCCCTGACTGTTGCCTTGATTAAAAGAAATCATCAAAACCTCCTTGTAGAATCAATCGGTTACGAGTGTCGTGTCCGGCTCGACCAATTCATATTAGCCCACTGCATCAATTACCGGAGTAAGACTGGAACATATAGCGACGTAGGACTCATCCTACTTCCAATCAAAAACGGGGAACTGCGGTTCCCCCGCAGTTCCCCGTTTACAAGCGGCCGCCGGGCAGGCGCGGCGCTATCCGCGCGATGGCGCCCGCAACCGCTTGAAGCGCCGCCCGCTCAACTACCGGAACCCGAACCGCCGGGCTTGGAACCGGAACCCTCCTTGCTTCCCTGGCGCGTGCCCTGATCCGAACTGGCGTCCTCGCGCGAACCGGCGCCGCTCGCTGCGCTTTGTCGGTTGCCATCGTTCTTGTGGCTCTGGCTGCCAGCCCGGCGCGCTTCCTCGGAAGTGAACTCATGCGCCGTGCCCTTTTCATGCGCGGCCCGCCCGCCTTCGCTGGCGATCTCGCGCTGCTGCTCGGGATCCATCGAGGCAAAACCCCGTTTGCTGGTGTCGCTTTGCTTGTTCTCGCTGGACTTGCTGGTGTCGCTTTGCTTGTTCTCGCTGGACTTGCTGGTGCTTTGCTTGCTGGCGCCGCCTTTCGTGCTCTGTTCGCTCTTGCCGCCCTGTTCGCTCTTGTCGCTTTGCTTGTTGCCGCCGCTTGATGAGGCCATGATCGTCTCCTTCAATAAATGGTTTGAGATCGCTGAAAATCCCTTTACCCAATCACATTCAGTGAACGCGAGCCGGTAATGGAAAAGTCATGTTAGTGCGCGCATGAGTGTCTCAAAATAGGACAAACCCACACGCCATCGTAGGATGATTCCTGCACCCCCACAAAGTCATGGCGAAGCTCACACCACCTCGACAAACTCCGCCATGAAAGTTTTGGTCAGATTCTCGGAAAACTCAATGGTGATCTTGTCGCCAGCCACCGCCCGCACGGTGCCGACATCGAACTTCGGCACCTTGACCCGGCTGCCGACCGCGAACAGCGGCGCGGGCGTGGCCGGGGCCGGCGCTTCCGGCGCGACCGGCTCGTCCGGTTCGATCGGCTGGCCGGGCGCGTCCATCGCCACCGGCGGCGACAGGCAATTGTCGCAATTGCCGCAGCGCTCGAAGTCGGCCCGGTCGCCGAAATAATCGAGCAGCAAATTCCAGCGGCAATACCCGCTTTGCGCATACGCGACCATTTGTTCGAGCGCGGCGCGGTCGCGCTCATGCTTGTCGGCGTACACCTGCTCGAGCCGGGCGAACAGCGCCGCCTTGGCCTCGCCCGGGCGCAGCAGATAGGCGAGCTTGCGGTTCTGGCGCAGCAAGCGCCCGTCCTTGAGCAGCTTGAGGCACACCTTCAGCCTGCTCGGCGCGATCTCCGGCACGGCGGCGCGGATCTCGTCGAAGTTGAACGAGGCGCGCCCGTTGGAGAGCTTGCGGGCGGCCGCGTGGATGGCCAGCAACTCGGCCGCGCTCGGATGGCTTTTCGCCAGAAAAAATTGCTGCACCCGCTTGTCGTCCTGCAGATAGAGCAGCGTGCACTCGGCCGGCAAGCCGTCGCGCCCGGCCCGCCCCGACTCCTGGTAATACGCCTCCAGGCTGGCCGGCACCTGCATATGAATCACAAAGCGCGTGTCCTGCTTGTCGATGCCCATGCCAAACGCATTGGTGGCGACCATCACGCGCCGCGCGCCGCTCATGAACAACTCCTGGCTCTCCTTGCGCTCGCGCGCGGCCAACTGGCCGTGATAGCAAGCGACGCTCTCGCCGGCGTCCCGCAATTTCCCGTACAACTCCTCGACCGCCTTCACCGTGCTGCCGTAGACGATGCCCACGCCTTCGCTCCGACGCACCAGCCGCAGCGCCTGCTCGTCGCGCTCGGCCGCATTGGTCGTCTGCCGCACCCGGTAGCGCAAATTGGCGCGATACACCCCGGTATTGACCACGTGCAGCTCGAAGCAGCCGAGCTGGCGGCCGATGTCGTCGATCACATCCTGCGTCGCGGTGGCCGTCAGCGCCAGGATCGGCGGACGTCCGAGCGCGCGGATCGCCGCCGCCAGCTCCAGATACGCCGGCCGGAAATCGTGGCCCCACTGGGAAATGCAATGCGCCTCGTCGATCACGACCAGGCTGACCGGCGTGTTGTCGAACACCGCCAGAAAATCCGGCGTGGTCAAGCGCTCCGGGGTGCAAAACACGATCTCGCTGAATTTATTGCGGATGCTCTCGAGCGCGGCCCGCTCCTCGGCGCGCGACAGGTTGCTGTTGACCTGGGCGGCGTTGATGCCAACCTCCGTCACCTTCTCCAGCTGGTCTTTCATCAACGCGATCAAGGGCGAGACCACGATCGTCGCGCCCGGCAGCATCGTGCTTGGGATCTGATAACACAATGATTTGCCGCTGCCGGTGGGCATGATGGCGAGCGTGTCGCGCCCGGCCAGCACACTGTCGATGACTTGCTGCTGGCCCTCGCGCAAACGGTCGACTCCGAACACGGTGTGGAGCAGCGTGCGCATCAGCCGCGCCCGCGTCCGGCCGCCGGCCCGATCCATCTCTTTTACTGTGCTGGTCATGTCAGGCTGGTCTCCTTCGAATCGAGCGGGCGCGGCGTTGCAAGTCACCGCGCGCCGCCGCTCCAGGCCGGCGCGGACCGCCGCGCCAATAGACTCCGGCGGCGCGGGCGGCGGGAACGAACGATGTCCACCCGGCGTCAGGCCTCCAGCGCCGCCCTCAGCTCGTCCAGATCGTAGGGCTTGCGCAAGACGCTGGCCGGGATGCCGCTGGCGCCGAGCGCCTCCTTGTCGTAGCCGGTGCAAAAAACAATCCGCAGCGCCGGCTGATGGCCCAGGGCCGCGCGCGCCAGCGCGATGCCCGACATGCCCGGCAGGCTGACATCGGTGAGCAGGACATCGAACGGCTGCGCCTGGATCAGCTGCAAAGCCCGCTCGCCGTCGGCCGCGCAACTGGGGGTGTAACCCATCATCCCGATCAGCTCGCAAACCATCTGCTGCGAATCGGGGTTGTCCTCAACTACCAAAATTTTTAAGGAGGGGAACATGGGCTCGGTCGGCGTCCTTGGGTCAGGTTCCGATCATACAACGCGGTTTGACCGGCCGCACGGACTCAGGTTCGCCGCGCGCCCTGGGAGGCCGTCGGACTTAGGTCTGCGACTCCTAGGACTGTCGGACTATGGGTATAAAAAACTTTTTAGAGTGACGGCTTAAGATTTGGGCGCAATTCCCGCATTTAAATGGCATGAATGCCTTCAAAATTCACCCTGAAGGTGCTCCACGTCCTTAAATCGCGTTTCAGTTTCGCAAGTCCGACAACCTCCTAGGCATCGATGCCCTTCATGCCCTCCGGCGTATAGCGCGGCCATCCTCGTTCCGCCGCTCATCGTCGCGCTCATCCTGGGCGGGCCCTGGATCGTGGCCGTCGTCGCCATCGCGACGGGGCTGGCCGCGATCGAGGTCTACCGGCTGCTCCGTGCCGCGGGCCACCCATCGCTCCCGACGCTCGGGACGCTTCTCGCGCTCGCGGTCGTCGCCGATGCCGCGTTGCCGGAGCTCGTGGCCGGGAGCGGCCTCATGCTCCTGGCGATCGGCATGATCGTCGTCGCGATCGGGACGTTCGCACTCCCGGACCCGCGGGACGGCGTGGCTACCTGGATGACCACCGTGTTCGGCGCGCTGTACGTGGCGCTCCTCGGCTTCATCGTCCGCATCGGCCACGCGGCCCCCGCCATGCCCGCCGATGCAGCCCTGTCGAGTCTCGGGGCTGAGCGTGGCTGGATCCTCCTCCTCGTCCTGGGCGTGTGGGCCTATGACACCGGCGCGTACCTCGTCGGCCGGCGGATCGGCGGACCGCGCTTCCTCCAGCACATCTCGCCGTCGAAGACGTACGCGGGGCTCGTGGGCGGCATTGTGGCCGTGACCGTCGTGACGGCCGCGATGCTCGCGGGGCTGGGCGAAGACCCGCTCGCCGGCCTCATTCTCGGGCCGCTCATCGGCCTCGCTGCCCAGGCCGGTGACCTGGCCGAGTCGCTCCTCAAGCGCGCGGCTGGGGCGAAGGACAGCAGCAACCTCATCCCGGGCCATGGCGGGATCCTCGACCGAGTCGACTCGTTCTTGTTCGCCGCACCGGTCGTGACGCTCTATGTCGTCGTCGCCGTCTCCTGAGCCGGCGCCCGAAGGGGCGCGGCGGCCGCTCGGCGTCGCGGTCCTCGGGTCCACGGGCTCAATCGGCCGCCAGGCCGTGGAGGTCCTCG
>JACMLV010000264.1 GCA_014379395.1 Burkholderiaceae bacterium | reverse complement strand
CGCTCCCCGCCACCGGCCAGCCGCCCAGGCAGGACGGCCGCCCGCCCGAGGTGGCGCCGTTGTTCGAGCAGCCCGGCGTGCTCACCCCGCGCGGAAAATATGTGCTCGAGCCGTCGTTCCAGTTCGGCTATTCGTCCAGTTCGCGCGTCGCCCTGGTCGGCTACACCATCATTCCGGCCTTGCTGATCGGCCTGATCGACGTGCGCGAGGTCAAGCGCAACATCAGCACGGCGACCCTGACCGCGCGCACCGGCCTGTCCAACCGGCTCGAAGTGGAGGCGCGCGTGCCCTATGTGTACCGCTCCGACGCCACCGTCAGCCGCGCCCTGTTCGAGGGCACCGCCGTCGACCGCGTGTTCGACACCAGCGGCAAGGCGCTGGGCGACGTCGAACTGGCGGCGCGCTACCAGCTCAACGACGGCGGCGCCGAGCGCCCGTATTACGTGGCCGGGCTGCGTTTCAAGTCGCGCACCGGGCGCGACCCGTTCAGCGTGGTGACCGACTGCGTGACGCGCTGCGTCGGCCAGAACGTGACCGGCACCGGCCTGCCGCTCGACTTGCCGACCGGATCGGGCTTCTATTCGATCCAGCCCAGCCTGACGGCGCTGTTCGCGTCCGATCCGGCGGTCTTTTTCGGCAGCGTCAGTTATTTGCACAACTTCCAGCGCCACGGCGTGACCCGCCTGGTGCAGGGCGGCGAGCGCGAGGCGATCGGCACGCTGGCGCCGGGCGGGGTGTTCGGCTTCAATTTCGGCATGGGCCTGGCGCTCAACGACAAGGCCTCGCTCAGCCTCGGCTACGAGCACAGCTCGGTGGGCCGGATCCGCCAGAACGGCGTTGTCGTGCCCGGCTCGGTGCGGATCCAGCTCGGCACGCTGCTGATGGGCTACTCGTACCGCCTCGGCCCGAGGTCCAGCCTGAACGTCTCGCTCGGCGCCGGCCTGACCCGCGACACGCCCGACGTCTCGCTCGCGGTGCGCGTGCCGACGACGTTTTAATTCAACGCTCGCCGGCGCCACGTTCCACCGACGAGGCGGGAATCGAAAAACGCCTTCCGGACCAGGTGGTCCGGAAGGCGTTCGCGCATCCGCGGCGGCGTTCGATCGGCGCCCGGCCGCGCACGGCGGGAAGCGAAGCCGGTTACGCCGAGGCCAGCGCCGGGTAGTCCGTATAGCCTTCGGCGTTCGGATGATAGAAGGTCTGCGGATTGGGCGCGTTCAGCGGCGCGTCCGTTTCCAGGCGCCGCGGCAGGTCCGGGTTGGCGATGAACAGCTTGCCGAACGCGACCGCGTCGGCCTCGCCGCGCGCCAAGACTTGCTCGGCGGCCTGCTTGTCCATGCTCTCGTTGGCGATGTAGAGGCCGCCGAACTCGGCCTTCAACAGCGGCCCCAGGCTGTCCGCGCCGCGCGCCTCGCGCGCGCAGATGAAAGCGACGCCGCGCGCGCGCAACTGCCGCGCCACATAGGTGAAGGTCGCCTTCGGATCGGAGTCGCCCATGTCGTGCGCGTCGCGCCGCGGCGCCAGATGCATGCCGACCCGCGCCGCGCCCCACACCTCGATGCAGGCGTCGGTCACCTCCAGCATCAAGCGGGCGCGGTTCTCGATCGAACCGCCGTAGGCGTCGGTGCGCGCGTTGGTGCCGTCTTGCAGGAACTGGTCGAGCAGGTAGCCGTTGGCGCCATGCACCTCGACGCCGTCGAAGCCGGCCTTCTTGGCGTTTTCCGCGCCCTTGCGGTAGGCCGCGACGATGCCCGGCAACTCGGCCAGCTCGAGCGCGCGCGGCGTCACGTATTCGCGCGTCGGACGCACCAGGCTGACATGCCCCTTGGCGCCGATGGCCGACGGCGCCACCGGCAGCTCGCCGTTCAGGAACACCGGGTCGGAGACGCGCCCGACGTGCCACAACTGCAGGAAGATCAGGCCGCCGGCCTCGTGCACCGCCTTCGTCACCAGCTTCCAGCCTTCGACCTGCTCGTCCGACCAGATGCCCGGCGTGTCGGCGTAGCCGACGCCCTGCGGCGTGACCGAGGTCGCCTCGCTCAGGATCAGGCCGGCGCTCGCGCGCTGCCGGTAGTACTCGGCCATCAGCGCGTTCGGCACGCGCTCGCCGCCGACGGCGCGGGCGCGCGTGAGCGGCGCCATGATGACGCGGTTCTTCAAGGTCAGTTCGCCAATGGTGAGCGGATCAAATAAATTTGCCATCATGCTTCCTTT
>JACMLV010000263.1 GCA_014379395.1 Burkholderiaceae bacterium | reverse complement strand
GCGCGCTTGGCGGTCGGCACCAGCAAGGCGCGCAGCCCGGCGAAGCTGTCGGCGGTGACGAGGCCGGTCGCGACCAGCTCGCCCAGGGCGTTTTCCAGTTCCTCCGGCAACAGGTGCGCGTCGCCCAGCAGTTCGTCGAAGAACATCGCGCCGTGGCGCTGCAAGGCTGTCAGCACGCGCTGGGCGCGGGCCGAGGTGTCGGCCGCCTCGTCGAGTTTCGGCAGCGCGCGCCAGAAGCCCAGTCGGCGTCGCGGCAACAGCACGATCGGCGTGGCGCGCACCGGCCCGCCGCTTGAATGCGGCGGCGCGCCGATGCGGATCCAGGCCAGCTTGCCGGCGCGGCACAACTCGTCCAGCCAGGCCGCGCTGTAGTCGCCCAGCCGGGCCGGCAGCAGTTCGCTTTCCCACGCGCCGGCGGCCGCCTCGTAGCCTTCGAGCTGGGCCAGCACGGCCGGCAACGCGTCGCGCCCTTGCAGCCGCGCATCGGGCGTCAGGTGTTGCCAGTCGAACAGAAAGCGCAGGTAGTCCTGCCGCTCGACCGGCTCGATCTCGCACCGCAGCCGCTTGATCGTGTAGCGGTGTATGCGCGCCAGCAAGTGCCGCTCGCACCACTCCTCGCCAAAGCCGCCCGGCGTGAAGCGCCCGCGCATCACGTAGCCTTCCCCCTCCAGCTTGCCCAGCGCGATGGCGACGGTGCTGGCCGGCAGTCCGAGTGGACCCGCGATGTCGTCCAGCGGCTGCGGCCCGAAGCCGCTCAGGCGGGCGCGCACGATCTCGACGATGGCCTCGTCATCCTCCCAGTCGTTGCGGCAACTGGCCGGCGGCGTCAAAGCCGGCTCGCAGCGCGCCTGCGGATAGGCCGCTTGCAGGCAGGCCACGCGTTCGACCGCCCCCCACAAAACATTGTCGCTACCGGTCCCGATCCGCAGCCGCGTCGCCCGGCCGCTGTGGGCCAATGCCTCCAGCCATTTCGGCCAGCCTTCCTGCGCTCTGGCCTCGGCCGGCGTCACGCAGGACAGGCTCATCAAGGCTTCCTGCATCTCGTCGCCATTGCGCGCCTGCGGCCACGCCTCCTCCCGCACGCCGGCGATGGCGGCGGCGTCGAGCGCGCCGAGGTCGTCGCTCGATTCGGGATCGCTCCAGCGCCGGCTCAGCACGGCCTGGGTGCGGCGCTCTTCCAGCGGCGCGTCGTCGAGGAAGGCATATGGACGCGCGTTCAGGATCTCCATCGCCAGCGGCGACGGCGCCGGCAAGTCGCGCGCGACCAGTTTGATTTGCCCCTGCTCGATGCGGCGCAGCAGCGCCAGCCAGCCTTCGCAGTCCATCGCCTCGTGCAGGCAGTCGTCGATGGTTTGCGCCACCAGCGGATGATCCGGCAGCTCGCGCTCGCCGACCAGGTTTTCGAAGCACGCGACCTGGTCCGGGAAGACGGCGGCCAGCAAGTCCTCGCTCTTCATGCGCTGCAACTGCGGCGCGACCTTGCGCCCGCCGCTGTAGCGCGGCAATGCCAGCGAGGTGGTCGCGTTCCAGCGCCAGCGCACGTTGAACAGCGGCGCGTCGAGCAGCGCCTGGATCAGCACGTGCTCGGCGGTGTTCGAGCGCAGGTAGCGCCACACCTCGTCGAGCGCGAAGCTGTGGCTGGTCGACAGCGACAGCACGATGGCGTCCTCGGTGGCGGCCGCTTGCAGTTCGAAATTGAAGGTGCGGCAAAAGCGCTTGCGCAGCGCCAGGCCCCAGGCGCGGTTGACACGGCTGCCGAACGGCGCGTGCAGCACCAGCTGCATGCCGCCCGATTCGTCGAAGAAGCGCTCCATCACCAGGCAATCCTGGGTCGGCAGCGCGCCCAGCGCGGCGCGCGCGCGGGCCAGGTATTCGACGATCTGGCGCGCGGCGTCGGCGTCGATCGGGATGCT
>JACMLV010000262.1 GCA_014379395.1 Burkholderiaceae bacterium | reverse complement strand
GGCGGCGCTGACCGGCTGGCAGCTGCTGGCGGGCGGCCTGATGCTGGCGCCCGTCGCCTGGGTGGCGGACGCGCCGCTGCCGACGTTGAACCTGCCGCAAATACTCGCTTACGCCTATCTCTCCATCGCCGGCGCGCTGCTCGCCTACGCGCTCTGGTTCCGCGGCATCGCGCGCTTGCCGCCCGTGGCCGTGTCGTCACTTGGCCTGCTAAGCCCTTTGACCGCCGTGATTCTCGGGTGGGCGCTGCTGGGGCAGTCCGTCGCCGGCACGTCCCTGGCCGGGTTATTCATGGTGCTCGGCGGCATCCTGGCGGTGCAATGGGCGACCAGCCGAGGGAGTTGACCAGCCATCGTCGTCTTCAATCCGTCTTTTTTCATTTCATGGAAAGTCCTATGAGCAATCCGATCCAGCAAGCTATCGAGGCACGTGCCTCGGCCAACCACTACGACCCCGGCCGCGCGCTATCGGACGCCGACATCATGACGCTCGTCGAGCAAGCCACGCGCGCACCGTCCGCCTACCACTTCCAGAACTGGAAATTCATCGCGGTGCGAACGCCCGAGGCCAAGGCGCGGTTGCTGACGGTTTCCTATGGGCAGCAGAAGGTCGCCGACGCGTCGGTCACCTTCATCATCTGCGGCATGCTGGCCGCTCACGAGCAACTGGCGCGCAGCCTCGAACCATGCGTGAGGACGGGGGGGATGGATCAGTCGCTGGCCGATGACTGGGTCGCCCAAGCCACGCGCGCGCACTCCGGCAACCCGGTTTTGCAGCGCGATGAGGCGATCCGTTCCGCATCGCTGGCGGCCATGACGATGATGCTTGCGGCGCAGGGGATGGGCTTGGCCACGGGGGCAATGACCGGCTTCGACGCCGAGCGCTTGTCGCGCGAATTCGCCTTGCCGCCCACAGCCGTGCCCGCCATTCTTATCACGGTCGGTTACCCGATTCCCGGCAACTGGCCGCAAAAGCACCGCAGGCCGTTGCACGAGGTCATAGCGTTTGCTTGAGGACGGGCGCGCCGGCAGGCATCGCCCGATCCGGCTTCGCCGGACGAGCAGGCGCGGGATGGGGACAAGCGGGCTCGGCTTGCCCTCGATTTTCAACCGGTGCCCCTCGCCACGCGGAGACGATGTCGTCCGCCGTCCGCCAGTTCCGCCGGCCGGGGGAACCGCCCGGCCTTGCCGCTGGCCTGGGCGGCGCTTAACCGGTCAGCTCGGTGAGCGCCTCGACCAGCGCCTCGCACTCCTCGGCCGTGCCGATGGTGATGCGCAAGTACTCGCTGATGCGCGGCAGGTTGAAGTGGCGCACGATGATGGAACGCTCGCGCAGGCCGGCCGCCAGCTTGGCCGCTTCGTGGCGCGGATGGCGGGCGAAGACGAAGTTCGCCTGCGACGGCAGCACCTCGAAGCCGAGCTCGCCCAACTGCTCGTCGAGCGCGCTGCGCTGGGCGATGATGGCCTTGCGGGTGCGCTGGAAATATTCCTCGTCGCGGTAGGAGGCGACCGCGCCGGCCAGCGCCAGCCGGTCCAGCGGATAGGAATTGAAGCTGTTCTTGACGCGCTCCAGCGCCTCGATCAGATCCGGATGGCCGACCGCCAGGCCGACCCGCAGCCCGGCCAGCGAGCGCGACTTCGACAGCGTCTGCACCACCAGCAGGTTCGGATGGCGCGCCACCAGCGCGATCGCGCTGACGCCGCCGAAGTCGATATACGCCTCGTCGACCAGCACCACCGCGTCCGGATGCGACGCCAGCAGCGCCTCGATCTCGGCCAGGCCCAGGCCGACCCCGGTCGGCGCGTTCGGATTCGGGAAGATGATCGCGCCGCACCGGCGTTGATAGTCGGCGGCGCGGATGCGCATCTCGTCGTCGAGCGGCACGGTCTGGAACTCGATCCCGTACAACTTGCAGTACACCGGATAGAAGCTGTAGGTGATGTCGGGGAACAGCAGCGGCGCGTCGTGCTTGAGCAGCGCCATGAAGGCCAGCGCCAGCACCTCGTCGGAGCCGTTGCCGACGAACACGTTGGCCGGCGCGACGCCGTGGTAGTCGGCGATCGTCTGCTTCAGTTCGCTCGCCGTCGGATCGGGATACAGGCGCAGCGTGGCGTCGCTGCCGGCGCGCAGCGCCTCGATCACCCGCGGCGACGGCCCGAACGGATTTTCGTTGGTGTTTAGTTTGATCAGGTTGGGCAGCTTGGGCTGTTCACCGGGAACGTAAGGGGTAAGACCGCTTACGACAGGACTCCAGAATCGGCTCATGGGCGAAAAAATATAGTTGGAAAAGAGGATGGGCGGGCGCCCCTTCCGGCGCCAATCGCAATGCCACGCGCCGCGCCGCGCAACGCAGTATATACAACTGCGCGCCCGTCATGGGGCCGCCTTGCCGCGGCGGCCGCGGCCGCCCCGCCGCCGCGCCGCCGCGGCCCAAGTGTTGCCTGCCTTGCCATTAGCGTGCACAATATCCCAAAAGCAATAGCCACTAGGAAAAACCCATTGCATATGGTTAAGGAAACACCGTCCAGATCGCTCCTCGGCAAGGCCGCCGCCGTGCTCGCGCTGCTCGCCGCCGTCCTTGCCGCCGGCTGCCGGG
>JACMLV010000026.1 GCA_014379395.1 Burkholderiaceae bacterium | reverse complement strand
CCGCCGGCGTCGGCACCGCCGGCCCCAAGTCGGGCGTGCCGGGCACGCCGTGCACCACCACGCGCGCATTGTTTTTCAGCTGCTCGGCCACCGCGCGCCGGATGTCGGCCACGGTGACGCGCCGGTAGCGCTCGATGTCGCGGGTCAAAAAGCCCGGGTCGCCGGTGTACTGGTTGTACTGGTTGAGCGAATTGGCCAGGCCGCCGACCTTCTCGATCTGGCTCAGCAGCGCGGTCTCGATGGTGTTGCGCGCGCGCTCCAATTCCTTCTCGCTCGGGCCGTCGTCGCGCAGCGCCTGCAGCTCGGCGTCGAGCGCCGCCTCGATCTCCTGCGCGCTGTGGCCGGGGCGCGCCGTCACGTCGACCACGAACATCGAGGTCAGGGCGTTCGAGTTCTGGTTCGCGCTCACGTCCTGCGCGATCTGGCGCTGGTACACCAGCGACTTATAGAGCCGGCTCGACTTGCCGCCGGCCAGGATCAGCGCCGCCAGGCTCAGCTCGGCGTCGCCGCTCTGGTAGGCCGGCGCGGTCAGCCAGCCCATGTAGACGCGCGGCAGCTCGACCCGGTCGGCCACCACGGCGCGCCGCTCGGCCGTGATCGGCGGCGTCGCGACGTCCGGCTTGGGCAGCGCCGGGCCGCGCTTGAAGCTGCCGAAATACTTGGCCACCAGGGCGCGCGTCCTGGCCTTGTCGATGTCGCCGGCGATCACCAGGCTGGCGTTGTTGGGGCCGTAGTAGCGCACGAAAAAATCGCGGATGTCGGCCAGCCTGGCGGCCTGGATGTCGGCGTGCGAACCCATCACGCTGGCGTAATACGGATGGGTCTTCGGAAACATCTGGTGATACAGGGCTTCCTCGACCATGCCGTAGGGCCGGTTCTCCACGCTCTGGCGGCGCTCGTTGCGCACCACGTCCTGCTGGTTCGACAGGGCGCGCTGGTCGAGCACGTCGGGCAGATAGCCCATCCGGTCGGCGTGCACCCACAGCGCCAGTTCGAGCTGGTTCGACGGCACCGTGTCGTAATAATTGGTGCGGTCGAAGTCGGTGCTGCCGTTCGAGTCGGTCGCGCCGGCGCCCTCCAGCAGCCGGTCGGCCAGGCCGCGCGGCACGTGCCGGGTGGCGGCGAACATCATGTGCTCGAACAGGTGCGCGAAGCCGGTGCGCCCGGGCGCCTCGTTGGCCGGGCCGACGTGGTACCACAGGTTGACGGCGGTCAGCGGCAGCTTGTGGTCCTCGACCAGGATCACTTCCAGGCCGTTGGGCAGCGTGTATTTCTCGAACGCGACGGCGGGCGCGGCGTCGGCGGCGGCCAGCGCCAGTGCGGGAGCGCCGGACAGCGCCAGAATCAGGGCCGCTAGCGCGGGCAATTTGCAAGGCTTCATGGGGCGGCTCCGATCAAGCGGGGGCGGAAAAAAAAGGATGGGGCTGGTCGGGCTCCTCGGCCTGCTCCTCCTGCGCGCCCGGAGGACGCGCCGCCCCGCGACCTTTCGCGGGCTGAAGACGCTCACGGTCCTCGCGGTCCTCGTCGGTGGTGGCACGCTCCTCGTGGGCTGCGGCTGCGACGACGACGGGCAGCAGTGCCGGGTGGCCGACGACTGCCTGAAGCT
>JACMLV010000261.1 GCA_014379395.1 Burkholderiaceae bacterium | reverse complement strand
GCAAGAACCCGCCCCCATGACCCGCACCGCAGAAATCACGCGCAACACCAACGAGACGCAAGTTCGCGTCGCGATCAATCTCGACGGCACCGGCTTGCAAAAGCTCGACACCGGCGTGCCCTTCCTCGACCACATGCTCGACCAGATCGCGCGCCACGGCCTGATCGATCTCGACATCGAAGCCAAGGGCGACCTGCACATCGACGCCCACCACACGGTGGAAGACGTCGGCATCACGCTCGGCATGGCGGTGGCGAAAGCCATCGGCGACAAGAAGGGCATCCGCCGCTACGGCCACGCCTATGTGCCGCTCGACGAGGCGCTCTCGCGCGTGGTGCTCGACTTTTCCGGCCGGCCGGGCCTGGAATACCACATCCCGTTCACGCGCGCGATGATCGGCGGTTTCGACGTCGACCTGACGCGCGAGTTCTTCCAGGGCTTCGTCAACCACGCGCTGGTGTCGCTGCACGTCGACAATCTGCGCGGGGTGAACGCGCACCACCAGTGCGAAACCGTGTTCAAGGCCTTCGGCCGCGCCTTGCGCATGGCCGCCGAGCTCGACGAGCGCGCGGCCGGCACGATTCCTTCGACCAAGGGCTGCCTGTAAGCGAGCCGATGTTGGTAAATAAGCGCTAATTATCGGTAAATAAAATGAGCGGCGGCCGGCGATCCGGCCGCCCGGACTGTCTTCAAGATTGGCAATATGAATAAAATTGTGGTGGTGGACTACGGCATGGGCAATCTGCGCTCGGTCGCGCAGGCGCTGCGCGCGGTGGCGCCGGAGGCGGACGTGCGCATCTCGGGCGAAGTGGCCGACATCGACAGCGCCGACCGCATCGTGCTGCCCGGCCAGGGCGCGATGCCGGACTGCATGCGCAGCCTGCGCGAGTCCGGCGTGATGGAGGCGCTCTTGCGCGCCGCCGACAGCAAGCCGATGCTCGGCGTCTGCGTCGGCGAGCAAATGCTGTTCGACGTCAGCGAAGAGGGCGACACGCCCTGCCTCGGCCTGCTGCCCGGCAAGGTGGTGCGCTTCCGCCTCGACGGCCAGTTGCAGGAGGACGGCTCGCGCTTCAAGGTGCCGCAGATGGGCTGGAACCAAGTGCGTCAATCGGCATCCCATCCACTGTGGGACGGCATCCCGGACCAGACCTATTTTTATTTCGTGCACAGCTATTACGCCCAGCCGGAAGTGGCCGCGCACACTGTGGGCGAGACGATCTACGGTGCGCCGTTCAGTTGCGCCGTGGCGCGCGACAACATCTTCGCCACCCAGTTTCACCCGGAAAAAAGCGCGGCCGCCGGCCTGCGCCTGTACCACAATTTCGTCCACTGGCAGCCTTGAGCGCCGGTTCCCTCCCTATCACTTACCTCTAGATCCAGACCATGCTGCTTATTCCCGCCATCGACCTCAAAGACGGTCACTGCGTACGCCTGAAACAGGGCGATATGGAGCTTGCCACCGTATTTTCCGAAGAACCCGCCGACATGGCGCTTCATTGGCTCAAGCAGGGTGCGCGCCGTTTGCATCTGGTCGACCTGAACGGCGCCTTCGCCGGCAAGCCGAAAAATGAAGGCGCGATCAAGGCCATCCTGAAGACGGTGCAGCAGTTCGCGCTCGAAAACGAGATCGACGAGATCCCCGTGCAACTGGGCGGCGGCATCCGCGACCTCGACACCATCGAGCGCTACCTCGACGCCGGCATCACTTACGTCATCATCGGCACTGCGGCCGTGAAAAGCCCGGGCTTCCTGCACGACGCCTGCGGCGCCTTCCCGGGCCACATCATCGTCGGCCTGGACGCCAAGGATGGCAAGGTTGCCACCGACGGCTGGAGCAAGATGTCCGGCCACGAGGTGATCGACCTGGCCAAGAAGTTCGAAGCCTACGGCGTCGAATCGATCATCTACACCGACATCGGCCGCGACGGCATGATGGGCGGCGTCAACATCGAAGCGACCGTCAAGCTGGCCCAGGCCGTCAAGATTCCGGTCATCGCCTCGGGCGGCGTGCACAACCTGGGCGACGTCGAGGCGCTGTGCGCGGTGCAGGACGAGGGCATCGAGGGCGTCATCTGCGGCCGTTCGATCTACGAGGGCACGCTCGACCTGGGCTCGGCGCAGCTGCGGGCCGACGAACTGAGCGCCTAAGCTCGCCAGGGCCGGCCGATCAATCCGGACCGGCCTCCACCGGGCGCTTGCGCGCCCTGGTTTTATATTGGTTCCAATCATGCTTGCAAAACGAATTATCCCGTGCCTCGACGTGACCAACGGCCGCGTCGTCAAAGGCGTCAACTTCACCGAGCTGCGCGACGCCGGCGACCCGGTCGAGATCGCGCGCCGCTATGACGAGCAGGGCGCCGACGAGCTGACCTTCCTCGACATCACGGCCTCGAGCGACAACCGCGACCTGATCCTGCACATCATCGAGGCGGTCGCCTCGCAGGTGTTCATTCCGCTGACGGTGGGCGGCGGCGTGCGCGTGGTGGAAGACGTGCGGCGCCTGCTCAACGCCGGGGCCGACAAGGTCAGCCTGAACACCTCGGCGGTGACCAATCCGCAACTGGTGTACGACGCCTCGCAAAAGCACGGCTCGCAATGCATCGTGGTGGCGATCGACGCCAAGCAGGTCTCGCCCGGCAAGTGGGAGGTGTTCACCCACGGCGGGCGCAACGCCACCGGCCTCGACGCGTTCGAGTGGGCGCGCAAGATGGAAAGCCTGGGCGCCGGCGAGATCCTGCTCACCAGCATGGACCGCGACGGCACCAAGGTCGGCTTCGACCTCGGCCTGACGCGCGGCGTGTCGGACGCGGTCGGCATCCCGGTGATCGCCTCGGGCGGCGTCGGTGGCTTGCAAGACCTGGCCGACGGGATCAAGATAGGCAAGGCGGACGCGGTACTGGCCGCCAGTATTTTCCATTACGGCCATCACACCGTGCAGGAAGCCAAGCTGTTCATGGCGCAGCAGGGCATTCCGATGCGCCTGGTTTGACCGCCACACTGACTGGAACCGACTATGCCTAATTCAACGACGACGAGCGCGACCATCCCGCCCACCACCACGGGCGGCAACGCCAAATGGCTCAAGAAAATCAAATGGGACGAGCACGGCCTGGTGCCGGTGATCGCCCAGGAGGCCGGCAGCAACGACGTGCTGATGTTCGCCTGGATGAACCGCGACGCGCTGGCGCGCACGGTCGAGCTGGGCGAGGCGGTGTACTGGAGCCGCTCGCGCAAGAAGCTGTGGCACAAGGGCGAGGAGTCCGGCCACACCCAGAAGGTGCTGGAGATCCGCCTCGACTGCGACGAGGACGTGGTGCTGCTCAAGATCGAGCAGACCGGCGGCATCGCCTGCCACACCGGGCGCCACTCGTGCTTTTATCAAAAATTCGACGGCGACCTGAAGACCGGCGAATGGCAGGTCGCCGAGCCGGTGCTGCAAGACCCCGCAACGATTTATACGGAAACGACAAAAACAAAATGAGCGATACCCAGTTGGATACACTGAGCCGCCTGGCCCGGATCATCGAGACGCGCAAGCTGGCCAACGGCGGCGACCCTTCAACATCGTATGTGGCGCGCCTGTTCGCCAAGGGCGACGATGCGATCCTGAAAAAAATCGGCGAGGAAGCGACCGAGACGGTGATGGCGGCCAAGGACGCGCGCCACGACGGCGACAGCTCCAAGGTGCTCTACGAGTGCGCCGACCTGTGGTTCCACAGCCTGATCATGCTGGCCCAGTTCGACCTGACGCCGCAAATGGTGCTGGACGAGCTGGCGCGCCGCGAGGGCTTGTCCGGAATCGAGGAAAAAGCGGCGCGCAAGGATGTGCTGCGCGACGCGGCCGAAGCGAACAAACACTAAGAACTAAGCAACCGGAGCCGCCGTGGACAACTGCCTGTTTTGCAAAATCGCCGCCAAGAAGATCCCGTCGAGCATCGTCTATGAAGACGAGGACCTGCTCGCTTTCAAGGACATCAACCCGGCCGCGCCGGTGCACCTGCTGGTGATTCCGAAGCGCCACGTGGCGACCTTGTCCGAATGCGACGAGAGCCATGCCGGCGTGCTCGGCAAGATGCTCGGCCTGGTGCCGAAACTGGCGGCCGAATTCGGCTGCGACGTCACCTACGACGCCGAAGGTAGTCCTTCTGGAGGATACAAGACCCTCATTAATAGCGGACCGGACGGCGGGCAGGAGGTGTACCATTTGCACCTGCATCTTTACGGCGGTCCGCGCCCGTGGCGCGGCCAGCGTTAACGGGACGCTTGGGCGGCTATGAACGGCGGCGCGGTGGGTACGCATCGCGTATACTGTCCGTGAAGGTTTAACTGATTTCGGGCGCGTGGCGCCTGGCAAGGAGAAGATGATGGGTTCACTGAGTATTTGGCACTGGCTGATCGTGCTGGTGGTCGTGATGCTGGTGTTTGGCACCAAGAAGATCAGCAACATGGGCGCCGACATCGGCAAGGCCGTCAAGGGCTTCAAGGACGGCGTCAAGGGCGAGGAAGACAAGCCGGAGCCGTCCGCCGCGCCATCGCAGGTGGGCGCCGAGAAGAGCATCATCGACGTCGAAGCGAAAGAGAAGAACAAGAGCTGATGTCCCGGCGGCGCCGCCACCCGGCCGCCGCTGAATATCCGCTCCCCACCTTATGATCGATCTCGGTCTTTCCAAACTTGCCATCATCGGCGTCGTCGCCCTGGTCGTCATCGGTCCCGAAAAGCTGCCGAAGGTGGCGCGCATGGTCGGCTCGCTGTACGGCCGCGCCCAGCGCTACCTGAGCGAAGTGAAATCCGAGGTCAGCCGCGAGATCGAACTCGACGAGCTGAAGAATCTGCAAAAGGAAGTGCAGGACGCGGCCCAGTCGGTCAAGGACGGGGTCGAGAACTCGATTTCGAAGAATCTGGCCGAGGTCGAAAACGCCTGGCACGACCACGGCGAACCCCTGATCGTCGCCACTCCGGACGACCTGTCGCGCAAGGCGCGCGAATTCCGCCGCAAGAAGCTGGTGCGCAATTCGGCCGTGCCCGGCTGGTACAAGCAGCGCCACGGCGGCAAGATGCATGTGACTTCGGCGGCCGCGCGCGTCGCCCGTTTCCGCCCGCGCGGCAAATCCACAGCATCGTTCTATTAAATGACAGACCAATCCCCGGTTGAAGAAACCTTTATTTCCCACCTGATCGAACTGCGCAACCGGCTGGTGAAGGCCACCATCGGCATCCTGCTGGTGTGCGCCGGCCTGCTGGCCTGGCCCGGCCCGTCGCGGATCTACGACATCATCGCCATGCCGATGCTGGCAGCCCTGCCGGCCGGTTCGAAAATGATCGCCACCGGCGTCATCTCGCCGTTCCTGGTGCCGATGAAGGTGACGCTGGTGATCGCCTTCGTGCTGGCGCTGCCGTGGGTGCTGTACCAGTTGTGGGCCTTCATCGCGCCCGGCCTGTACGCGCACGAGAAGCGCCTGATCGCGCCGCTGGTGATCTCGTCGTCGGCGCTGTTCATGTCCGGCGTGGCGTTCTGCTACTTCTTCGTGTTCGGGCGGGTGTTCAAGTTCATCGGCGAGTTCGCGCCCAGCTCGATCGCGGTCACGCCCGACATCGAGAACTACCTCGATTTCGTCATGTCGATGTGCCTGGCCTTCGGCGCCACCTTCGAGGTGCCGGTGGTGGTGGTGATCCTGGTGCGGATGGGGGTGGTGAGCGTCGAGAAGTTGAAGGAAGTGCGCCCGTATGCGATCGTCGGCGCCTTCGTGATCGCGGCGGTGGTCACGCCGCCCGACATCGTCAGCCAGCTGGCGCTGGCCGTGCCGATGTGCCTGCTGTTCGAACTGGGCCTGCTGGTGGCGCCGGTCTTCGTGCGCGTCACCCAGGCTCCGGAAGAGCCGACCTGAGCCGGCCTATCCGCCTTACCTTCTCCGTTTAGTTCGTTTTCAGGCGGCCGCCGTTGCCCAGGCCGCCTTCCACCGACTGCGCCTTGTACTCGCGCACCGCCTTGACCAGCTGGTTGTACGAATCCATGAAGGCGGCCGCCAGCACCTTGCCCTGCGGCGTCTTGCTGAAGCCGCCACCCGCGCCGAAGGCGCCGCCGCCGAACAGGCCCGCCACCATGCCGTAATCCCAGTTCCTGGCGCTGCCCTCGGCGGCGGCCAGCTGGATGCCCGAGCGGTTGTCGGTCAGCAGCAGCATGGTCGAGGCCTCGTTCGACTTCATCGAGCCGCCGACCACCGAGCCGACCGAGCCGAGCAAGCCGCCCAGCAGCGCGCCGGCGCCCTGCGTGCCTTGGGCGCTGATGGTCACCGACGGCGTCACCGTATAGTCGGCCGCCACCATCTGGCCCTTGCCGAGGTTGCTGGTCTTGCGCAGGTCGCCGCGCGCCATCAGTTCGCGCTCGCCCTGCATGTTGTTGAACGCCTTGCCGCGCTCGACGATGACGAAGCAGTTCGATTGCTGGACGATTATGCGCAGCAGCGGGATGGTGCTCTGGATATGGTATTCGTTGGAGAATTGGGCGAACCAGGGCTGGTTGGCGTCCTCGACGATGGTGACGGTGCCGAGCGACTTGGGGCAATGTTCGAGCTGCGCGTTGGCGCCCTGGGCGGCGGCGCCGCCGGCCGCGCCGGTGGCCACCGTTTTCGCCTCGGGCGCGCCCATGTTCATCGGCCCGGCGCAGCCGCCCAGGCTCAGCGCGGCCGCCGCGCACATCACCGCCGACAACGATTTTTTCATGATTCTTCCTTTCCGTTTGGGGGAGGGAGCGAAGCGGAAACTGCCGCGCCCGCTCGGGGAAGAGTCATCGTATAGTCGAGTCCGCAATGTCTATTGCGTGGGCGCAAGAAGAACTTACTGCTCCTTGATCAGCCGAAGCGGCGCGCCGCCCTGGCCCAGCAGCTGCTGGTGGAACGCTTGCGGCGTGAACTGGCCGCCCTGCGCCTGCTTGCGCTGCTCGCGCCATTCCATGATCTCGCTGTAGCCGGCGAAGCCGGCGCTCGGTTGCACCGACGTCAGCTGGGCGCGGCGCCATTTCTCGGCCGCCTCGCGCGGATTCTGGAACGCCTGCCGGGTCAGCATCTCGAGCGCCTGCTCCTGCGTCATGCCGAGCGCGTGCACGCCATAGTCGAGCAGCGCGTCGGTGATGGCCCTCAACTGCCGCTTGGCCGCCATCAGGCGCATCTCCGGCGTGTTCTCGCCATAGCCCGATTCAAGCATCATGCGCTCGCCATAGACGGCCCAGCCGTCGCGCATGGCGGCGCCGCCGAACACCGCCTTGACCACCGACAGCGAGCGGTTGGCGTAGCTGCGCTGCGCATACAGGCCCGGGATGGTGTCGTGCATCGTGCTCAGCGGCAAAGTCCACTGGTTGTACTCGCGCAGCTTGGCCTCGGCCTGCTCGGGCGGTTCGGCGTCGAGCGGGGTGATGTTGTAATAGCTGCGGCCCTGCGGACGGTAGGGGCCGGACGCGTCGAGGGCGGTGAAGGCCAGGCCGCGCTGGTGCGGCGGCGTCTCGCGCACCACCGGGGTCAGCTTCGGATCGAGGCTGAGCAGCTGGCGGCTGTTGACCCAGTCGCGCAACAGCGGAATCTGGCGCCGGATCTCGGGCAGGAAGTCGGCCCGCGCCACGTGGCGCGCCGACAGCTGCTCGATGACCTTGCCGATTTTTTCGTTGCGGTCGGACGGTTGCGGCGCCTCGCCCATCGTCTTGCTCCACAACTCGTCGGCCAGCGCGCCCATCTCCGCCAGCAGCAGGTCGCGCGCGGTCTGCGCCTTTTGATAGGTCTGCGCGCCGCTGGCGCCGCTTTGCAGCTCGTAGGCGAACTTCTGCTCGTACAGTTCCTTGCCGAGCCGGAACGAGCGCGCGTCGTTCTTGCCATTGTCGACACCGTTGTCCAACTCGCCCAGCCAGGCCACGTAGGCGTCGACGGCGGCGCGGGCGGCGCCGGTGCGCTGGGTGTAGAGCTGTTTTTCGGTCGGGCTCAGGATCGAGGCCTGGGCCACCCGCTCCAACTCGCCGAGCAGTTGCACCGCGCCGGCGTTCTGGGCGATGGCGAGGCGGGTGTGCTCGCGGGTCGGGTTGACGATGCTGGTGCGCGCCGCCGCGTAATAGGCGGGCACGTCGGCGATGCGCCTGAGCAGGGTGCGCAGGCGCTGCGGCTGGGCCGCGTATTCGGTGTGCAGGATGCGCTCGATCGGGCCGGCGACGTTGTACAGCGCCGGATTCCATTCGAACTCGCGCAGCGCGCCCAGGCGCCAGCGGTCGCCGTTCAGCTTGTTGCTCAGCAGCGCATGGTCGATGCGCTGGCGCGGCGACAACTGGCGCGCGTCGAGCTTGTTCAGGCGCGCCAGCCACGCTTCGGCGAAGGCCAGTTGCTCGGCGCGCCCGGCGGCGTCGGGGATGCGCAGGCTGGCGGCGGTGTCGTATTTGCCGGCCGCGATCGCGCTCTCCGGATCGAGGCGCCACAGCGCGGTCAGGAACTGGCCGGCCAGGGGGTCGAGCGCGCTGTGGCGCCTCGATCCGGAGAGCGCGATCGCGGCCGGCAAATACGACACCGCCGCCAGCCTGCGCATCCCCGACG
>JACMLV010000260.1 GCA_014379395.1 Burkholderiaceae bacterium | reverse complement strand
GCGGACGCGGCGATTTGCGCCCGCCCGCCCTGGCCGCCGCTCAGATGGAAGTGGCCGACCACCTGCACCAGTTGCGCGGCCTGGTCCTGCATCGCCGCCGAGGCCGCCGCTGCCTCCTCCACCAGGGCCGCGTTCTGCTGCGTCACCTGGTCCATCTGGGCGATCGCCAGGTTGACCTGCTCGATGCCGATGCTCTGCTCGTCGCTGGCGTGGCGGATGTCGCCCATGATGTCGGTCACCTGGCGCACGCTGGCGACCACCTCTTCCATCGTGTTGCCGGCCTGCGCCACCAGCTTGCTGCCGGCCTCGACCTTGTCGACCGAGTCGCCGATCAGGGCCTTGATTTCCTTGGCGGCGGCGGCGCTGCGCTGGGCCAGGTTGCGCACCTCGGTGGCGACGACCGCGAAGCCGCGGCCCTGCTCGCCGGCCCGGGCCGCCTCGACGGCGGCGTTCAGCGCCAGGATGTTGGTCTGGAAGGCGATGCCGTCGATGACGCTGATGATGTCGACGATCTTGCGCGACGAGTCGTTGATCGAGCCCATCGTGTCGACCACCTGGGCCACGATGGCGCCGCCCTTGGCGGCCACGCTCGACGCGGACTGCGCCATCTCGTTGGCGTGGCGCGCGTTGCCGGCGTTTTGCTGCACGGTCGAGGTGAGCTGCTCCATGGCCGAGGCGGTTTCCTCCAGGCTCGAGGCCTGTTGCTCGGTGCGCGAGGACAAGTCCATGTTGCCGGCCGCGATTTCGCTCGACGCGTTGGCGATGGCGCCGGCGCCGTTCTGGATCTGGCCGATCAGGGCGACCAGGCTGTCGCGCATGGTCTTCATCGACACCAGCAGGCTGGAATGGTCGCCGGCCTTGGTGGCGACGTGCACCGTCAGGTCGCCGGCGGCGATCTTCTCGGCCACCGACGAGGCGTAGTCGGGTTCGCCGCCCAGCTGCCGGATCACGCCGCGCGAAATGGCCGCGCCGATCAGCGCCACCACCACGAACAGCAGCGCGATGCCGCCGCTGAGCAGGGTGATGTTGTGGGTCAGCTGCGCGGTGCGTTGCTGGAGCATGTCGTCGAGCACCAGCAGGGCCGCCTCGTTGAGCTTGAATTGGGCGTCGATCGCCTCGGTGAACTGGGTGACGTAGTCGCCCGACGAGTACGTGTACTGTTCGGCCTTGGCGATCTCGGTCAGCGCCAGCTGGATCACCTTGCTCGCGCCGCCCAGCGCGGCCTGGCTCGGCCCGGTCAGCCGGGCTTTCAGCTCGGGCTTGGCGGCGGTCGCGTTTTCCATCGCGACATTGAGCTTGTCATGGCCCTCGTCGGCCTTGGCCACCATCGCGTAAAACATCACCGCTTCCTCCGGCGTCGCCGTTTTCGCCGCCAGGATGCCGGCGCCCTTGGCGCGCATCTGGCCGAAGGTTTCCGCCAGCGCCGGCATGACGTCGAGCGTGCCGGAGATCAGGTAGCTGCCCTCGAAGGTCGGATCGTAGCTCAGGCCGTAAAAGTCGAGCAGGCGATCCTTCAGCGCCAGCAGATTTTTGATCATCGCGCCATGCGCGGCGAAGCTGTCTTTGCCGGAAATCGATTTTTGCGTGACCTGGCCCTTCAGCGTGGCCCAGGCGCCGGCGGTCTGGCTCCAGCCGTTGTCGATGGCGCTGTTGCGCGGGTGGCTCTTGAGGTGGGCGTCGAGCGCGGCGAAGGCCTTGTCGGCCTCCTCCATCTTGGCGGCGCGCTTGGCCTGGACTTCATCGTGGCCGTTCAAAAACAGCGCCGACAGGCCGCGATGCTGCTGGGTCAGTTGCAGCACCGACAGCAGCAGGCGCGCCGGGGCGATGCCCTGCGCCTCCAGCTTGGTCGCGCCGATCACCTTGCCGGACTCGTGGACGTACATCGTGAACGGCACCGATACCAACAGTAGGCTCAGTGTCCCAAGAAAGGAAAACTTTTTCCAAAGTGCGAGGCGATTCAATAGCGTGGACATGGCGATGATCAGGCGGGAAGGGTGGGGGAAGGGGCGGCGCTTTACATCCCGGCAATTGGATGCTTTTGGGAAACAGGGTATCGATTATACACAGATAATACTTTTGGTAATTTTCGTGTCCGCGCAATCGTGCGCGCCCCGGCCGCGCGCGCCCTATTTGCCGAGCAGGCGCATGGCCCTTTCCAGGCCGTCGATCGAGAGCGGGAACATGCGCTCGTTCATCAGTTGGCGGATCACGGCCACCGACTGGCGGTATTGCCACAAGCCTTCCGGTTCCGGGTTGAGCCAGACGAATTTTGGAAACGCATTGGTGAAGCGCGCCAGCCAGGCCGAGCCGGCCTCTTCGTTGTTGTACTCGACCGAGCCGCCCGGGTGCAGGATTTCATACGGGCTCATGGTGGCGTCGCCGACGAAGATCAGCTTGGTGTCCGGCGGGTATTTGCGCAGCACGTCCCAGGTCGGGAAGCGCTCGGCGTGGCGGCGCCGGTTCTGCTTCCACAGGTAGTCGTAGACGCAGTTGTGGAAGTAGAAGAACTCCATGTTCTTGAACTCGCTGCGCGCGGCCGAGAACAATTCCTCGGTGCGCGCGACATGGTCGTCCATGCTGCCGCCCACGTCGAGCAGCATCAGCACCTTGATCTTGTTCTTGCGCTCGGGCTGCATCTTGATGTCGAGGTAGCCGGCATTGCTGGCGGTGGCGCGAATGGTGGCGTCGAGCGCGAATTCTTCTTCGGCGCCCTGGCGCGCGAACTTGCGCAGGCGCCGCAGCGCGACCTTGAAGTTGCGCGTGCCCAGCTCGACTTCGCCGTCGAGGTTGGCGTAGTCGCGCT
>JACMLV010000259.1 GCA_014379395.1 Burkholderiaceae bacterium | reverse complement strand
CGCGCCGCCACCAGCAAGGTGTTCAGCGCTACCTGGGCGTGCGGGCTGGTGAAGAAAAAGCTGGTGTCGGGCGTGATGCCGAACGGCTGCCCGGAAAATCCGAAGTGCGCCTCATACATCCTAGTCGCGCCTTACCGGGCCGCGCGGGTCGAGCCGCTCGATGCGGCGCCCCGCTTCGAGCAGGTCCTCGTTCCAGCTGCCGGCGCCCTCGACGATGGTGGGCTTGATCAACACCACCAGTTCGCGCTTTTGTGTGACCTCGCTGGTGTTGCGAAACAACGCGCCCAGGCCCGGCACGTCGCCGGCGCCCGGCACTTGCGAGCGGTCGGCGTTGCTGGATTGGCGCATCAGGCCGCCGATCGCGATGATGCGCCCGTCCTGGCCGCGCACCATGCTGTCCATCTCGGAGGTGCTGGAGGCCGCCAGCGGCAGCTTGAGCGAGCCGGCCGTGCCCAGGTCGAGCGACTTGGTGACGGTGGTGACCTGGCTGACCGACGGATGCACGTGCAGCACGATGTTGCCGCGCTCGTCGATCTGCGGCGTGACGTCGAGCACCACGCCGGAGAAGAACGGCTGCAAGGTCACGTTCGGGCTGGTGGTGCCGGTGCCGCCGGTGCTGCTGGTGTTGGTGGTGGTGCTCACGCCGGTGACGAAGAACTCGTCGGTGCCGATCTTGAGCACGGCCTTCTGGTTGTTGAGCGTGGCGATGCGCGGACTCGACAGGACGTGCACCGTGCCCTGCGACTCCAGGAAGGAGATCATGGCGGCGAAGTTGGTGGTCTGCAGGGCCAGGCCGAACAGCGAGCCGGCCGCGTCGGCGGCGGCGCCCAAGGTGACGCCCGGGGTCGCGCTGATGCCGGCCGGACCGATCGTGGCCATTGGCTGGGCGGTGCTGCCGGCCAGCGGCGTCAGGGTGGTGCCGGGCGAGACGAAGCCGGTCGAGATGCGGTTCTTGCGCCCGCTGTTGGTGAACGAGGCCAGCGAGGCCCAGTTGACCCCGGTCTGGAAGCCGCTGTTCAATTCCACTTCGAGGATCTTGGCCTCGAGGATCACCTGGCGGTCGACCGACAATTGGGCCGCCTTCAAATACAGGTCGACGTTGCGCAGCTCCTCGGGCATGGCGCGGATCACGACCACGCCCGATTGCGGGCTGATCACCACGCTGCGCCCGCCGTCCTTGTCGCCGTCCTTGCCGCCGTCGACGATGGCGTTGAGCGACTCCTTGAGCTCGCCCCAGAAGTTGCTCGCGTCGGTGGTGCTGACGTTGCTGCTGTCCTGGATCTGGGCCTGGCCGGGCGCGCCCAGCGGCGGCGCCGTGCCGGAGGTGCCGGAGGTGCCGGCGGTGGCCACCGAGGTCGAGGACACGCGCAGGTTCGAACTGCCCTTGCGGCTGCCGCTGAGGTAGTTGACGTGGAACATGCGCGTTTGCAGGGTCAAGGGCCGGATGTAGATGCGGGTGCCGTCGACCTTGTAGTCGTAGCCGTACAGCTCGCGCACCGCGTCGAGCGCCTCGAACAGCGTCACGTCCTTCAGGTTGGCCGAGATGGTGCCTTGGACCTCGGGATGGACCAGCATGTTGTAGCGCGTGCCGGAGACCAGGGAATTGAAAAACTGCTGCACCGGCACGTTGTTGAACGACAGGTTGAAGCGCTCGTCGAGCGCGGCGCGGGCCTTGGGCAACTGTTCGGTCAGGGTGGCGAGCGGCGGCAACAGGGCGTTCTCGACAGCCGTCGGCGCGGCCGCCTTGGCGCCCTGCGCGGCGGCAGCCCGCATCTCGGCCTGGATCGCGTCGTAGGTGGCGCGCTTGGGCGCGACGTTGCACGCGCACAGGCTGGCCGCGAGCCCCAGCGCGCACGCGTTCTTGATTCTCTTTTGCATTCTCGCCTTGTCAGTGTCTTGGTTCATGCTCTATGGCTTTCCCACGCTGGCGCCGCCCGCTTGCGGCGGCGGAAACAGCTTCAATTTTTCCAGCGTCCGGCCGCGGCGCAGAATCACCTCCGTCTGCGTGATGCGAACGACCACGGCCCCCCCGAAGCGCTCGCCCGGGCGCAGCAACTGGCCCTCGATGAGAGCCAGCCTGCGCCCGCCGGGATTGCGCGAGATGAGCACCGACTGCAGTTGCGGCCCGGCCGCCACCGCCACCGCCGCGCCGGCCGGCG
>JACMLV010000025.1 GCA_014379395.1 Burkholderiaceae bacterium | reverse complement strand
CGCACGTGGTCGGGAACCGGGTCGCTCGCCCAGGCACGCTCCGGGCACCAGGCGACGCTCCTGCCCGACGGCCGCGTGCTGGTGGCGGGCGGATTCGACGCCCATGGACGCGCGCTGGCCTCGGCCGAAATGTTCGATCCGCTCCTGCGCGGCTGGTACGAGCTGGCGCCGCTGCATGTCGCGCGCCACAGCCACACCGCCACGCTGCTGGCCGACGGCCGCGTGCTGGTGGCCGGCGGCATCGGCCTTGATGACCGGGCGCTCGATTCGACCGAGATCTGGGATCCGCGGCAAAAAGCCTGGACGCCCGGCGCCGCGCTGCCGATTCCCTTGTATGGACACGCGGCGGCAAGGCTCGCCTCGGGGCAAGTGCTGGTGGCGGGCGGGGCCTGGATCGCTGCCCAGGGCACACCGATCCCCTGGGCCTGGACCTGGAACCCGCAAGACGGCACGTGGCTGTTGGCCGGATCGGCGACCCCAAAGCTGGAAACCGACATGTCCAGCCCCGTCACGCTGGCGCCGCAGGCGGACGGCTCGGCGCTCGTTTTCACCGAGGCCGGCATCCTGCGCTGGGAGCCGGCGGCGTCCAGAGCGGCGTCAAACGCGCCCGCGTGGCGCGCGCGGCCCTCGGCGGCGCGCCTTTCCGGCAATCGCCTGATGCTGATTGGCCGCCTCGGCGGCGACAATGGCAATGGCCGTCCCGCCGCCCGTGTCTGGAATGCCGTCGACAACAGCTGGCGGGACGCCGGCGCGCTCTCGCCCAACGCCTGGCTGAGGGCGAGCGCGTTGCGGCTGCCGTCCGGACGGGTGATCTACGTCGGCGGCGATAGCGATGGCGCGCTGCGCTGCGAGGCGTGGGACGAGGGCGGCGACAACTGGACCAGCTGCGGCCAGGCGCGCCTGGAACATACGAACGACGTGCGGTTCCGGCTCGGACTGCTGCGCGACGGCCGCGCCTTCGTCCTCGTCGCGCGGGACGAAGTGTTGGTCCTCGACGAGGCGCGCGGCGCCTGGCAGCCCTGGCAGATCGAGTGGCACACCGAATCGCTGACCTACGGCACGCCGATCCGTCCGCAGCACGCCCTGACGCGCATTCGCGAAGACGCCAGCGGCCCCTGGTTCGAGATCAACGATGCCGGCGCGCGCTTCTGGGAACGGCTGGACCGGCTCGCCGCGCCGCGCATGCTGTGGGACGCCGGCAAGGGCGAGTGGACCTACATCCTGCTCAATGGCAAATTCGGCAGCGACCCGTTGCTGCTGCCCGACGGCTGCGTGCTGTCGGCATATCCCCTGGCCGTCTACAACCCGCGCGACGACAGCGTCAAGCACCTGCCCGACCCCGGTTTCGGCGACCATGAGCGCGAGAGGGCGGTGATGGACGACGGCACCGTGGTGGTCGCCGGACCTGCGGACGGCGAGCGGGACAACGGCGCCGGGTTCTTTTATAGCAAGGCGTCGTGCGACGGATTCGCGCCGACGCCGGGGCGCGAAGGGTATATCGCGGCCGATCTGGCCGTCGTGCCGGCGGCGCCGGTCGTCGCCGCCGTCGCGGCGCCGGTCG
>JACMLV010000258.1 GCA_014379395.1 Burkholderiaceae bacterium | reverse complement strand
GGCCCCAGCCCGGCGAAGGCGGCCGCGCCCGGGCCGCCGCGCTCCAGCGCCAGCCAAGGATGGGCGCCGCGGGTGAGGTGGACGCAACGGGCGAACAGGATGGCAAACCCCTTCTCCCCGATCAGCGGAATGAGCGCGCGCGCGAGCGCCTGCCACACCTCGATCGAGCGCGCCGCCACCAGTTGCGCGTCGTCGCAACCGAGTTCGGGCAGCACATCGCGTAGCTGGAGGGGGTCGGTGCTCATATTCGCCTTGCGCGGCTAGCCTGGTCGTTAGGGCCGGAGTTGCCCGTAACGACCATGGGAGCATGGCTGGCGGCGCGCCGTCGGTTAGCTGGCGCACACTCGCCGTTGTTTCGCCAAGCCGCTCTCGGGGCGAAGCGGGCGGTGCGCAGGGCCATGCCGCCGCCCGGTCCGGCCTCGTCGATGGTAAACTTTGCGCCATGAAAAAATTCCTCACTCTTACCGCCCTCTGCCTGACGCTCGCCAGTTCGTTCGCCGAGGCCGCCACGCCCGGCGAAGTGGCGATCGGCTCGCAGTTGCGCGAGGCGCCGCTGCGCGGCCTGTCCGGGCCGTCCAAGAAACTGTCGACCTATCGCGGCAAGCCTTTGCTGATCAATGTCTGGGCCAGCTGGTGTGGCCCTTGTCGCCAGGAAATGGGTTCGCTGCAGCGCCTGGCGCAACGCTATAACGGCAAGCAGTTCAATGTGATAGGCATCTCGACCGACGATTACCGCGACCGCGCCGAGGCGTTCCTGAAGCAGTCGAACACGACCTTCAGCAACTACATCGACCACGAGCTGTTCATGGAAAACATGCTGGGCGCCGACCGTCTGCCGTTGACCTTGCTGGTCGATGCCGATGGGCGGGTGCTGGGCAAGTTCTATGGCGCCAAGCAATGGGACGGGCCGGAGGCGTTGAAGGCGATTTCAACGGCGTTTCGGATCAAGATGTAACGAGGTGACGAAGGGGAGGGCGTTCGCCAAGCCTGAACGGCTGGGAACGGCTGGCGGCGCGTGAAAACGGCCGCCAGCGTGCTTGGCTTGCTTATTTGACCGGCGGCTTGCCGTGCGGCGCCACTGGCGTCGGCGCGGCGCCGGCCGGACCCCAGGCGTTGACGAACAGGATTTCGTCGAAGGTGCGGTTCAGGGTTTTCGAGTTGAAGTTTTGCATGATCGAATAGTCGCCCCATTGCACGATGTCGCCGGCCTTGACTTGGATCGGCGAGCCGGCGATCCACACTTTGCGGCCGCCGCTTTCCACTTCGGCGTAGGTGTAGCCGCCCGCTTGCAGGATTTGTACGACTTTGCCGCTGTTCGGCGCGGCGGCGACCGGCATCGCCGGATGGGCGGCGACTGGCGCGTTCTTGGTCGCTGGCATGGCGGCCGGCATCGACGGCATGGCGTTCGGCATCGCGGCGGGCGCTTCGGCGACCGGGGCCGGAACTGGAGCTGGCGCGGCTGGTGCCGGAGCGGCGGCCTCGGGTGCCGGCGGCGCCGACGCGACGACCGCTTCTTCTTTTTTGCCGCAGGCGCTCAGGCCGATGGAGGCGAGTAGGGCAACGATTAACAGACGATTCACAATTTTCTCCGAAAGACGATGCTAAAGATCAAACGCGGCAATCCTATCACACAAGGGATTCGCAATTGATGAAAACCATGCATTCCAACGTGCAACGCTGCGGTATTGCCGGC
>JACMLV010000257.1 GCA_014379395.1 Burkholderiaceae bacterium | reverse complement strand
CGGGCGACCTGCTCGAGATTGGTGAAGCCGCCACCCGACCGCAGATATTGGGTCGGAATGATTTCTATATTGCCGATATAGGCGTGCTTGGAAAAGGACGACTTGACCCGCTCCAGCAGTTTCATTTTCTCGGTTTCCGGCAAGCCGGCGCTCCATTGTCCTCCCGGAACAAAGGCCACGCCGACCCGCACCGGCGGACGCAGGCGCGTCACGCTCGCCTGCATCGCGGGTGGCTCCTTGGCCTTGGGATAGAGGTAATCGACGATGCTGCCGGTTTGCTTGGCGCCGGAATTGCCGTGCCAGGAGGCGCAGCTGGAAAGCGACAGAACGGCTAATACCGAGAGCAAGCATTTAAAAAATTTCATGTGTTTCCTTATTTTTAATATGAAGCGAAGTCGTCGAAACCGAATCAAGCGTACTCGGATGCCTTGATCGCAAACGTGGACTTGCATCGCGGATAGTTCAAACACCCCCACAACGGTCCGCGCCTGCTTTCTCGCCGCACCATAAAGATCTTGTTGTGCGTTGCCGCGCAGGCCCCGGAGCAACCAATCCGCCTCAGTCGTCGACCAGGCGCCGCGCCACTTCCGCCATCTGCGGCAGCACGACCAGGAAGGCGTCCACCACCTCCGGATCGAAATGTTTGCCGCGCCCGTCGACGATGATGGCGGTGGCGCGCTCCAGGCTCATCGGCTCCTTGTAGGGCCGGCGCGAGAGCAGCGCGTCGAACACGTCGGCCACCGCCATCAACCGCGCCGACAGCGGGATGCGCGCGCCGGCCAGGCCGTTCGGGTAGCCCGAGCCGTCCCATTTCTCGTGGTGGCAGCCGGCGATTTCCATCGCCAGCGTCAGAAATTCGCCGTGCTCGCCCATGTGGTCGCCGGCCCGCTTGAGCATGTCGTAGCCGCGCCGGGCGTGGGTTTTCATCACGTCGAACTCGTCGACCGTGAGCTTGCCCGGCTTGAGCAGGATGTGGTCGGGAATGGCGATCTTGCCGACGTCGTGCAGCGGCGCCGACTTGCTCATCTGTTCGATGTGGCCGGGCGTGAGCAGGTCGTGGTAGTGCGGCAGGCGCGACAGCTGGACGGCGAGCATGCGCACGAATTCCTGGGTCCGGCGGATGTGGTTGCCGGTGTCCTCGTCGCGGAATTCGGCCAGCGAGACCATCACGCAGATCGAGGCGTCCTGCAGGTGGTTGATGTCGGACAGGCGCTGCTCGACCTGCCTTTGCAGCCAGGCGTTCTGGTCCTGCAGGAAGGTGCGCCAGGCCTGGATCTCCAGGTGGGTCTTGACGCGCGCGGCGACGATGGGCGGGCTGATCGGTTTGTGGATGAAGTCGACCGCGCCGACGGCGAAGCCGCGCTCCTCGTCCTCGGTCTCGGTCTTGGCGGTGAGGAAGATCACCGGCACCTGGCGCGTCGCCGCGCCCGCCTTCAGGCGGCGGCACACCTCGTAGCCGTCCATCTCCGGCATCATGATGTCGAGCAGCACCAGGTCGGGCGGCGCGGCCGCCGCCAGTTCGAGCGCCTTGGGGCCGTTGTTGGCGACCTTGATGCGGTAGTGTTCCTTGAGCAGGTTGGACAGCAGGCTCAGGTTGGCGGGGGTGTCGTCGACGACCAGGATGGTCGGACGTTCGTTGGCGGCGATTGTCATCGGTGCTTTCTCACTGAAGGTTTGGGTCACGCCTGCGCGGCGGCGGCCGGCACGCCGGCCAGCAGCGCGTGCGCGGCGTCGAATTCGAAATTTTGCAGCGCCGCGCCGACCCGCAGCGCGGTCTGCGGCGCGAGCGCGGCGTTGAACTGGCCCTCATGCTCCTGCCACAGGTCGATCGCATCGCTGTCGCCTTCGGCCAGCAGTTGCAGCAGGCGCGGCAGGCAGTCCGGCATGGCGGGCGCGGTCACGACATTGGCATCGGCATTGGCATTGGCCTGCGCCTGGGCTTCGGCCTCGGCGGGCGCCGCCGCCGCGAAGTGCGCGCGCACGGCCGCGGT
>JACMLV010000256.1 GCA_014379395.1 Burkholderiaceae bacterium | reverse complement strand
ACCGAGCTGACCGGCAGTCGCAGCCGCAGCGCCGGCACGGAGCCTGGCAGCCTCGGCCATGCCGGAGCGGCATGAAGCCATGCACAACTTGCATAGTTGCGCCCGGCGCGCTAACGTAGCGTTCCCGAACCTACAAGCGTGCCGCGATGGACATCAAATGGCTGGAAGACTTCATCTGTCTCGTCGAGACCAATAATTTCAGCCGCTCGGCGGCGCTGCGGCACGTCACGCAGCCGGCCTTTTCGCGCCGCATCCAGTCGCTCGAGAACTGGCTCGGCGCCGACCTGATCGACCGCACCTCCTACCCGACCCGCGTGACCCCGGCCGGCGCCGTGTTCTACGAGCAGGCGCTGGAGATGCTGGGCCAGATCAACGGCGCCCGCGCCCTGCTGCGCGGCCAGCGCGCGGCGGTGCGCGACAGCGTCGACTTCGCCGTGCCGCACAACCTGTCGCTGACCTTCATGCCGAAGTGGCTCACCGCCCTCGAGCAGGGCTTCGCGCCGATCAACAGCCGCCTGATGGCGCTCAACGTGCACGACGCCGTCACCCAGCTGGTCGAGGGCGGCTGCGACCTGCTGCTGTGCTACCACCACCCGCGCCTGCCGGTGCAGCTCGACCCGGGCCGCTACGACATGCTGGTGCTGGGGCGCGAGACGCTGCGCTCGTACGCGCGCTGCGGCAAGTCGGGCGTGCCGGACTTCTCGCTGCCGGGCCGGCCGGAGGCGCCGCTGCCCTTCCTGTCCTACACCGGCAACGCCTACCTGGGCCGCATGGTCGAGCTGATGCTGGGCGACGCCAAGCAGCCCCTGTACCTCGACACCTGCTACGAAACCGACATGGCCGAGGGCTTGAAGATGATGGCGCTGGAGGGCCGCGGCGTGGCCTTCCTGCCGGAATCGGCGGTGGCGCGCGAAGTCAAACAGAAGCAGCTGGCGCGCGCCGACGGCGGCGCCGCGGCCTGGGAAATCGAAATGGAGATCCGGCTCTACCGCGAACACCCGAGCGCCGCGCGCGCCGGCAAGGCGCTCGTCGAAAGCCTGTGGCAGCACCTGGCGCGCGAGAACAAGGCGCGCGCCGTGAAGCGCCGCCCGCGCCTGCCCAAGACCCGCGCCGCGCCGCCGGTCCAATAACTCGAGCAATAGCGCGCCGCCATAACTATGCAAGATGCGCATGGCTAAATGCCGCTAAGGCATTGGCCGGCCGAGCCCGCCCTGCCCTACGATTGAGGTTCCGAGGCGCCAAACAAAAGGCGTCCCTTACCAACGACCAGGAGCAGCGCACATGAGCCAACACACGATTCCTTCCTACCTCGATCCCGAACACCTCGGCCCGTGGGGCAACTACCTCGAACAAATCGAGCGCGTCACCCCGCACCTTGGCGGCCTGGCGCGCTGGGTCGAGACGCTCAAGCGTCCCAAGCGCATCCTGGTCGTCGACGTGCCCATCGAACGCGACGACGGCAGCATCGCCCACTACGAGGGCTACCGCGTGCAACACAACCTCTCGCGCGGTCCGGGCAAGGGCGGCGTGCGCTTCCACCAGGACGTGACCCTGACCGAAGTGATGGCCCTGTCGGCCTGGATGACGGTCAAGAACGCGGCCGTCAACGTGCCATACGGCGGCGCCAAGGGCGGCATCCGGGTCGATCCGCGCTCCCTGTCGAAGGGCGAGCTGCAGCGCCTGACGCGCCGCTACACCAGCGAGATCAGCATCATCATCGGGCCGACCAAGGACATCCCGGCGCCCGACGTCAACACCAATGAACAGACCATGGCCTGGATGATGGACAGCTACGCCATGACGTCGGGCAACATGTCGACCGGCGTCGTGACCGGCAAGCCGGTCTCGCTGGGCGGCAGCCTGGGCCGCCGCGACGCCACCGGCCGCGGCGTGTACGTCGTCGGCTGCGACGCCGCCGCCCGCATCGGCCTGCCGATCGAAGGCGCGCGCATCATCGTGCAGGGCTTCGGCAACGTCGGCGGCGTGGCCGCGCGCATCTTCGCCGAGGCCGGCGCCAAGGTCATCGCCGTGCAGGACCATGAAACCACCGTCGTCAACCAGGGCGGCCTCGACGTGGTGCGCCTGCAGGCCCACGTGGCCGAAGTCGGCAGCGTGAAAGGCTTCCCCGGCGCCGAAGCGTTCATCGAGCGCGACAAGTTCTGGGGCATCGACTGCGACATCCTGATCCCGGCCGCGCTGGAACAGCAGATCACGACCGAGAACGCCGGCCAGATCCGCGCCAAGATCATTTTGGAAGGCGCCAACGGCCCGACCACGCCGCAGGCCGACGACATCCTGACCGAAAAAGGCGTGCTGGTGGTGCCGGACGTGCTGGCCAACGCCGGCGGCGTCACCGTCAGCTACTTCGAGTGGGTGCAGGACTTCTCCAGCTTCTTCTGGACCGAGGAAGAGATCAACGCCCGCCTGACCCGCATCATGCGCGAAGCCTTCGCCGCCGTCTGGCAAGTGTCGCAGGAGAAGAAAGTGTCGATGCGCACCGCGACCTTCATCCTGGCGTGCAGCCGCGTGCTGCAAGCGCGCGAACTGCGCGGTCTGTACCCTTAAGCCCATCGATTCCCCCCTGCCAAGGGGGATCGGGGGAAAACAAAAACGGCCGGCAATCCCAAGTGGATTGCCGGCCGTTTTTTATTGGAAGGCGCTTCTAGTGGAAAGCGCTTATCTCTGGCGTTACTTCTTGATGAACACCAGATCCCAGACCCCATGCCCGAGCCGCAAGCCGCGGTTCTCGAACTTGGTCAGCGGACGATAGGCAGGCTGCGGCGCATAGCCGTCGGCGCTGTTTTGCAGCGTCGGCTCGCCGCCCAGCACTTCCAGCATCTGCTCGGCGTAATGCTGCCAGTCGGTCGCGCAGTGCAAATAGCCGCCCGGCGCCAGGCGCTCGGCCAGCAGCTTGACGAACGGCGCCTGGATCAGGCGGCGCTTGTTATGGCGCGCCTTGTGCCACGGATCGGGGAAAAACACATGCACCCCGGCCAGCGTGCCGGGCGCAATCATATGCGTGAGCACCTCGACCGCGTCGTGCTGGAGCAGGCGCAAATTGGTGATCTCCTGCTCGCCGATCTGCTTGAGCAGACTGCCGACGCCGGGCGTGTGCACCTCGACCCCGATGAAATCCTTGTCCGGCATCGCGCGCGCGATGTGCGCGGTGGTGTCGCCCATGCCGAAGCCGATCTCCAGGATCACCGGCGCGACGCGCCCGAAAGCTTGAACGGTGTCGAGCGGCGCCTTGGCGAACGGCAGCAGGAACTGCGGCCCCAGCGTCTCGAGCGCGCGCGCCTGCGCGATCGACAGGCGGCCGGCGCGGGTGACGAAGCTGCGGATGCGGTGCTCGGCCGGGTCGTACATCATGGGCCGCACTGGGCCGTTTGGGGGCGTATCTGAGGACATGGAGGGAAGCGTAACAGGTAACAAGTAAGGGAACTGCCGGGGTGCGCGGCGGCATCAGACACAGTCAAAACCGGAGGATAAAAAGGACATCAGACCTTGTTTCCATTATACATTACGCCGTTTTGCACTGGCTAGGAGGCTCGCCGGCGACAGTGAGGGGCGGGAGGGATTTAGAACCTATGGGATTGAACCGAAGGTAGACCGTCCATGTCTGAGATATATCAAATGATGGATTTCAAGATTTCCCATTCGTCGGATTTTCGCTCAACACGAATCATTTAGGACGCTGCACTTGGGGAAGCTAGCCGAATCATTCAACCGATGGTTCCAACGTATCAAACGCCCGCAATGATCGCGCGCTATCAAAACATTAATCGGCTCGGCGCGACAGCGGGTTCGCGCCTGTATCGCGCCCAGCGTGTCGCAGATGGCGCGCCAGCCGTATTGAAAATGCCCGGACCTGAAAACCTTCCTGCGCATGCAGCCCGTTTCCGGCGCGAGTATGCAATCCTGCGCGCGCTCGACATACCCGGCGTGGTCAAACCGAGTGGGCTGATCGACGAGCCGGGACGCTTGATGATGGTGCTGGATAATTTCGAAGGTCAACCGCTCGAAAGCTTCCTGAACCGGCACCCACCCGACTGGCCGCTCTGCCTGCGCCTGGGTCTGCAACTGGCGCATATCCTGAACGGCCTGCATGGCGCCCATCTAATTCATCAGGATATTCGCCCGGCCAACATCATGCTGTTACCAGAGGAAAAAATATGTTTGCTCGACTTGAGCCTGGCGAGCGCCGAACCAGGGCAAACGGCAACGGCGGGTAACCCGCCCATAGGCGACTGGGCCTATATTTCTCCCGAGCAAACCGGGCGCATGAACCGTGCGGTGGATTACCGGACCGACTTTTATTCGCTGGGCGTGACGCTGTACCGGATGCTGACCGGGCAGTTGCCATGCCAGGGGAAGGACGCACTGGAATGGGTGCATTGCCATCTTGCCAGCTTGCCGCGCCCGCCTTCCGAAATCAATCCCGCGATCCCGCCGCTGGTGTCCGACATCGTGCTCAAGCTGCTGGCAAAAATGCCGGAAGACCGTTATCAGAGTGCGCATGGCCTGCAATTCGATCTGGAGCAGTGCCTGGCGCAGTGGGACGCAGACGGTTCGATCGCGCCGTTCGTCCTCGGCGCGCAAGACATGTCGGAGCATTTCTGGATTCCGCACAGACTGGTCGGGCGCGAGGCCGAGGTAAAGCAACTGCTGGCAAGCTTCGATGCGATGGCGGCGTCGGGGCGCGCGACCTTGCTGCTGGTATCGGGCAGCGCCGGTGTCGGCAAATCAGCCTTGGTGTGGGAATTGCGCCCAGCCATCATGGATCGGCGCGGGTATTTTATTTCCGGCAAATTCGACCAGTACCAGCGCGGCATTCCGTATGCCACCATTACGCGGGCGTTTCATCAGCTGATCCGGCAAATTCTCGCCGAGAGTGAAGCATCTATTTCAGTATGGCGGCAACAGTTGCAGGCTGCGCTGGGCGTCAACGGCCAACTGATCATCGACCTGATCCCGCAACTGAGTCTGGTCCTTGGCCCGCAGCCGCCACTGCCGGCCTTGCCGCCAGCCGAAGTGCAAAACCGCTTCCGCATGGCGTTCCAGCAATTCATCGGCGTGTTCGCCCGCGAGGCGCACCCGCTGACGCTGTTTCTCGACGACCTGCAGTGGGCCGATGTTGCCAGCCTCAGGCTCATGAAGGAACTGGCAGCCGCCCCCGACAGGCGCTTCCTGCTCGTGGTCGGCGCGTACCGCGATAACGAAGTCGGTGCCGCCCACCCGCTGACCTTGATGCTGGACGACGCGCGCAAGGCAGGGGCAAACATCATGCAGATCGGCCTCGGCCCGCTGTCCGATGACGACCTCGGCGCGTTCATCGGCAATATGCTGCATTGCGACCGCGACCAGGCTGCACCTCTGGCTCGCCTGGTGCGACAGAAGACGGCCGGCAACCCATTCTTCGTGATCCAGTTCCTCACCACGCTAGCTGAAGAACGCCTGATCGCATTCGATACGCGCACACGGGCCTGGCGCTGGGAAATGGCGGATATCCGGGACCAGGCTTACACCGACAACGTGGCCGATCTGATGATCAGCAAGCTGTCGAATCTTGCCCAAGCCACGCTGGAGGCGCTGAAACGGCTCGCCTGCCTGGGCACCTGCGCGCAGACGGCTCAACTGGCGATGATCTGCGGACTATCGGAACAGGATACGCAGGCCGCCCTGTCGCAGGCCACCCGTGTCGGATTCGTGCAGCGCCTGGGGGATTCGTACAGTTTCCTGCACGACCGCGTGCAGGAGGCGGCCTATGCGCTGATCCCGGCCGCCTCGCGTGCCGCACTGCATCTGCAAATCGGCCAGCTGCTGATGGCCGACAGGACGCCAGCGCAGATCGAGGAGCAGGTCTTCGAGATCGTGAACCAGCTCAACCTCGGGGCATCCCTTGTGACGCAACAAGATGAACGATCCCGAGTCGCCGCGCTCAACCTGCTCGCGGCGCGCAAGGCCAAGGCATCGGCGGCCTTCCACGCGGCCGCGGCATACCTTGCAACGGGGTTGTCTATGCTGAGCGGCGATACATGGGAACACGAATATCGACTGATGTACGAATTATCGCAGGAGCAGGCGGAGTGTACCTTCCTGAGCGGTTCATTGATCGAGGCTGAGCGGATGTTCCCGCCGCTGCTGCAACACGCCCGCACCCGTATCGACCAGGTGCGGGTCTATCGGGTCAAGATCGACACCCTCACCACCGCTGGCAAGGATGACATGGCCATCGAGAGCGCGCTCGAGTGCCTCAGGATGTTCGGCATCGACATGTCTCCCCATCCGTCCGCAACCGAGGTGGAGCAGGCGTATCAGGATGTCTGGAGCAAGATCGGCAGCCGGCGCATCGAGGATCTCATCGACTTGCCACTCATGACCGACCCCGACATGCAGGCCGCCATGGAGGTCTTGGCCAGCCTCTACGCACCTGCATATCATTCTGATAACAACCTGTTTTACCTGCATCTGTGCCATGGAGTGAACCTCAGTCTGCTGCACGGCAACACGGCCGCTTCCACGCACGCTTATGGCTGGTTCGGTCTATTCCTGACCAGCGCGTTTCACCGTTATCAGGACGGCTATCGCTTCGCCAAGCTGGCCCTCGACCTGATGGAGCGCCACCATTTCCTGGCCTACAAGGCGAAGGCCGTTTTCGTGATGCGCATCATCGCGTACTGGACGCAAGCGCTCGACAAGATGCTGGAATATTCGCGCACCGCCTTCGATGCCGCAGTGGAAACCGGCGATGTGCCGATCGCCTGCTTCAGCTGCAATCACACGCTGTTCGGCATGCTCATTCGCGGCGTTGAACTATCCGAAATCCGGCGCGAAGCCGAGCATGGGCGCGAATATGTGCAGATGGCGGGATTCCGCGATGTCCAGAACATGATCGTGAGCATCGAGCGATTCGTGCAGGCGCTCTCCGGCCACACCCGCCACCTGTCTACCTTTGACGACGAGCACTTCAGCGAAGCCGGA
Source organism: Burkholderiaceae bacterium (assembly GCA_014379395.1). Lineage (GTDB taxonomy): Bacteria > Pseudomonadota > Gammaproteobacteria > Burkholderiales > Burkholderiaceae_D > Janthinobacterium. The sequence continues at coordinate 4,592 of JACMLV010000256.1, read as the reverse complement.
TTCGAGGCCATGCTCGCGCAGGAGTCGATGTCGACGGCGCTTTTTTACCACTATGTCGTCAAGCTGATGGCGCGCTTCCTGTCAGGCGACTATGCCGCGGCGCGCGAGGCTGGCGAAAAGAGCAGGGAACTTCTTTGGTCTGGCCTGTTCTCGGCACAAAGCCAATGTTTTTACCTGTATCACGCGCTGACGCTGGCAGCAACCTTCGACGAGCTCGCTCCCCTGAAGCGGCAGGAAACGCTCGACATGATCGCCGCGCATCAGGAACAGTTGCGCCTGCCGGCGGAGAATTATCCGCCGACGTTCCACAACATGTATGCCCTGGTTTCCGCCGAGCTCGCCCGCCTGCACGGCAGGGGCGAGGAGGCGATGCGGCTGTATGAAGACGCCATCCGCTCGGCGCGCGAAAATGGCTTTGTCCAGAACGAAGCGATGGCCAATGAACTCGCCGCCCGCTTTTATCTGGCGCGCGGCTACGACAGGATAGCCGCGACGTATCTGCGCGATGCGCGTTCCTGTTACGCGCGCTGGGGGGCGGACGGCAAAGTCAAGCAACTCGAGGCGCACTATCCTCGCCTGCTGGAGCCAACCCCTGCCGCAGTTCCGGCTGGCGGGGGCGCGCAACTCGATGCCCTCTCGATCATCAAGGCCTCGCAAGCGATTTCCGGCCAGATCGTGCTGGATGCGTTGCTCGATACCATGATGCGCACGCTCCTTGAAAACGCCGGCGCGCAACACGCTTGTTTGATCCTTATGCGCGGGGGCAAACTGTCGCTGGCGGCCATCGCCAATGTGGAACAGCAAGAGGTGCGCGTGCAGCACCAACGGGGACCAGACTTGCCTGAACCGGGAGCAATGCTGCCGGAGGCGATCCTCAACTATGTGCAACGCAGCAGAGAGCATGTGCTGCTGGCCGACACTGCCGAACCACATCCATTTGCGGGCGACCCTTATTTCACCCGCCGGCATCCGAAGTCGCTGCTGTGCCTGCCGATCCTCCGGCAAGCCGCATTGCTCGGAGTGCTGTATCTGGAAAATAATCTGATCACCCACGCCTTCACCCCGAACCGCGTGGCGGTGCTGGAATTGCTGGCGTCCCAGGCCGCCATCTCGCTGGAAAACGCCTGCCTCTATACCGACCTGCGGGAACGCGAGGCACGGATCAGGCGCCTGGTCGAATCGAACATCGTGGGCATTCTGTTCTTTGATCTCGCAGGCAACATCAGCGAGGCAAACGACGCTGTTCTCGCCATGGTCGGGTACAGCCGGCAGGAACTCCTCTCCGGGAAAATCCACTGGTCCGATATAACGCCGCCGGAATGGCGCGCCGTCGACGAGCGCGCGGCTGAGGAGCTCAGGACGACTGGAACCTGCCGGCCGTTCGAAAAGGAGTATGTGCGCAAGAATGGCAGCCGGGTGCCGGTCATGATCGCCGGCGCGATGTTCGAGGGGTCGCGCGACCAGGGGGTCGGCTTCGTGCTCGACCTGACCGAGCGCAAGCAGGCAGAAGAGCAGGTCCGCCATATGGCCGACCATGACGCGCTGACCGGATTGCCCAACCGCGTCCTTTTGCAAGACCGCCTGAATCAGGCGATTGCCTATGCGCACCGCAATCATCTCCAAGTGGCCATCCTTTTCATCGATTTAGATTATTTCAAGAATATTAACGACTCGCTTGGCCATCACGTCGGCGATTTGGTGTTGCAACAGACCGCCACCCGTCTGCAACAATGCCTGCGCGAAGGCGATAGCGTCGCCCGGCTGGGCGGCGACGAATTCGTCCTCAGCCTGCCCTTGCTCGGCGACGGCGGCGACGCCGCACGGGTAGCGCAAAAGGCGCTCGATACCCTGGCAGAGCCTTTCATCGTCGAAGGACACGAGCTGCATGTCCGCGGCAGCATTGGCATCAGCCTTTACCCGAATGACGGCAACGATGTGGAAACCCTGATGCGCACCGCCGATACCGCGATGTACCACGCCAAGGAAATGGGGCGTGGCAATTTTCAATATTTCACGGCCGCACTCAACCAAGTGGTGCAGCAGCGCCTCGATGTTGGCACCCGCTTGCGTCACGCCTTGGCCCATGCCGAATTCGTCTTGCACTACCAGCCGCAGGTGGATATGGAAAGCGGCATCACCTTTTCCGCCGAAGCGCTGCTGCGCTGGCAGCCGCCGGGAAGCGCGCCGATTTCCTGTGGCGCCTTCATCGCCAACGCGGAAGAGTCCGGCCTGATCGTGCCGATCGGCGAGTGGGCGTTGCGCCAGGCTTGCCGGCAGCTGAAAATCTGGCGCGATGCCGGCTACCCGGAGTTGAAAATCGCCGTCAACCTGTCGCCCCGGCAGCTCGAACATGCCGGCTTCTGCGTCCTGGTCGGGCAGATCCTCGACGAAACAGGGATCCCGGCCAGCGCACTCGAACTGGAGATTACCGAAAGCATCCTGCTGCAGCGCAGCGAATTCAATCTGACCACGCTGACCAAGCTGCGCGACATGGGAATACAGCTGTCGGTGGACGACTTCGGCACCGGCTATTCCAGCCTGGCTTATCTGCAGCGGTTCCCGGTGCACGCGCTCAAGATCGATCAATCATTTGTGCGCGACATCGGCACCGATCCGAATGACACCGCGCTGATCACGGCCATCATTGCGATGGCCAACAGCCTGCACCTGAAGGTCATGGCCGAAGGGGTGGAAACATGGCAGCAGGCCCAGTTCCTGCTGGCGCATGGCTGCCTTTCGGGGCAGGGCTTTTATTACAGCGAAGCGGTGCCGGGGCAGGCGTTTTCCGACTTGCTGCACAAGGGATGGGGCGAACACACAAAGCCCTGGCTGATTGAACAGTAGATGCCAACCGTCTGCTCCGATAGGACCTGCGATGCGTAGTCAACGAATCTGCAACCCAGGACAGTAGGCTGTGAGAACAAGGAAATGAATTTTGCGGAAAAATCTGATTTTTGCGGAACGCGGCCACTGTCAGTAATGGCGATTCTCATTGGAGCGGGTGAAGGGAATCGAACCCTCGTCGTAAGCTTGGGAAGCTTCTGCTCTACCATTGAGCTACACCCGCGAAGCCCGCATTTTACGCGGGTTTGGCTGCGGCTGGCAAATTTTCAGCGCGCCGGCCGCGCGGGGAAAGCGCAGCGCCGCTTCCGTCGGCGGCGAAACCGGCGCCACGCCGCTGCCGCGCGCCGCGCTTATTCCTTCACATAATTGAGCGAACGCGGGCCGTATAACAGGCCGTTGTTCTGGCCGGAGGACAACAAGCGCCCGGTGGCGATGGCGGCAACCGGATAGGCCGCATCGGTCACGTTATTGACGATTTGCTTGACCGCCGCCGACACCAGGGCGCCGATCAGACCGCCGCCGCTGTTGTTATTCCCGCCTTCGTCACTGGCGCTGGCCGCGCCGCTCCACATGACCGCGCCGGTTTTCAAATCCACCAGTTTGGCGTTCGCCGTGACCACCACGACGCTGTTCAACAAGGTATACGTGGCGCCGTACTTGGTGACCGTCACGTACAAGGCCGCGTCGGCGCCGAAGATGTCCTTCAGTTTGTTGAGCGGGACGTTGTGGATGTCGGCCGGACTGGCCAGTCCATTTTGTTTGAAGGTCTCGTCGACCAGCGCCACCGGCAGCACGTAGTAGCCGGCTTCTGCCAACGGATACGTCACGTGCGAGTACACGCTGTAGCTGGCGTTGACGTCGGGCGAGTCATTCAAGGGCGGCAGCACCACGATGGAGCGCGGCTTGGCCGCTTTGAACGCGGTGTAGTCGTACGGCGCGGCCGGTTTCGTCGCGCAACCGACGGCAAATGCCAAGGGCGCCAGGCAGGCGGCCAGTTTCAGGCTTCGTTTGAACATATTATTTTTCACCCTTTTGGGTTTTCTTCAGCAGAAAATCCATGTAGACGGCCGATTCCGGGAACAGCTTTTTTTCATCTTCAAAGCGGGCCACGACCAGGTCGGACTTGCCGGTGATCGAATACAGCAGGCCCAGATGGGCGTGGTAGCCGGGCGGCGGCAGGTTGCCGTTGGCGCCGATCTGCTGCAGATTTTTCTCCAGCACGATGATCTGTTGCTCCGGGCTATCGCCCTTGAAGTGCTGATAGACCTGGGCCTGATAATCGCCCCACTGATACAGGTATTTGGGGGGCGTTCCGCAGCCGCTGAGCAACGCGGCGCCGACGCATGCCGCCAGCGCCGCTTTGAGAGTGGTGAGTTTCATAGTTGATCCTTGGAGCATTAGTGTTTCGCCATCGCGCCGGCCTCGACGCCGGCGACCAGATGATCGACCGCTTCGCGCATGGCCAGGTCGAGCACCTTGCCGTTCAGGGTCGAGTCGTAGCTGGCGGTGCCGCCGAAGCCGAGCACTTCGCGGTTCGACAAGCTATATTCGCCCGCGCCCTGGCTCGAATACACCACTTCCGAGGTGGTGATGTTGACGATGTTGAGCGTCACCTTGGCGTAGGCGACCTGGGTTTTGCCGCGCCCCATGATGCCAAACAGCTGGTGGTCGCCCACTTCCTTGCGGCCGAATTCGGTCACGTCGCCGGTCACGATGAAATCGGCGCCCTTGATGGACTGGCTTTGCTT
>JACMLV010000255.1 GCA_014379395.1 Burkholderiaceae bacterium | reverse complement strand
CGCGTCGACGAAGGCGTAGCCCTTGCCGGGCGCCAGCGGTTCGAGCGTGAGCACCACGTGGCCGTACTGGCCGCGCCCGCCCGACTGCTTGATGAACTTGCCCTCCACGTCCGTGACCGCGCGCTGGATCGTTTCGCGGTAGGCCACCTGCGGCTTGCCGACGTTGGCCTCGACGCCGAATTCGCGCCGCATCCGGTCGACCAGTATCTCCAGGTGCAATTCGCCCATGCCCGACATGATGGTCTGGCCCGATTCGTCGTCGGTGTGCACGCGGAACGACGGGTCCTCCTGCGCCAGCCGGTTGAGCGCGATGCCCATCTTCTCCTGGTCCTGCTTGGTCTTCGGCTCGACCGCCTGCGAGATGACCGGCTCCGGGAACACCATTTTTTCCAGGATGATGACGTGCTCGGGCGCGCACAGCGTGTCGCCGGTGGTGACCGCCTTCAGGCCGACGGCGGCGGCGATGTCGCCGGCGTACACGTCGCTGATCTCGCGCCGCTCGTTGGCGTGCATCTGCAGGATGCGTCCCAGGCGCTCCTTCTGGCCGCGGGTCGGGTTGTAGACCTGGTCGCCGGAATGGACCACGCCCGAATAAACCCGGAAAAACGTCAGGTGGCCGACGAACGGATCGCTCATGATCTTGAAGGCCAGCGCGGAGAAATGCTCGTCGTCGGCCGGATGGCGCTCGATTTCGCGGTCGTGCTCGTCGTGCCCGACGATCGGCGGCACCTCCAGCGGCGACGGCAGATAGTCGATCACCGCGTCGAGCAGCGCCTGCACGCCCTTGTTCTTGAAGGCGCTGCCGCACAGCATCGGCACGATCTGGTTGGCAATCGTGCGCAGGCGCAGGCCGCGCACGATGTCGGCCTCGCTCAAGGGTTCGCCGTTCAGGTATTGCTCGGTCAGTTCAAGCGTCGCCTCGGCGGCCTGCTCGACCATCTTCTCGCGCCATTCCTCGGCCTGGGCGCGCATCGCCTCCGGAATCTCGCGGTAGCCGAACTGCACGCCCTGGCTTGCCTCGTCCCACACCACGGCGCGCATCTTGACCAGGTCGATCACGCCCTCGAAGCGCTCCTCGGCGCCGAGCGGCAGCTGGACCGGCACCGCGACGCCCTTCAGGCGCGTGGCGATCTGCTCGCGCACGCGCAGGAAATCGGCGCCGACGCGGTCCATCTTGTTGATGAAGGCCAGCCGCGGCACGCCGTACTTATTGGCCTGGCGCCACACCGTCTCCGACTGCGGCTGGACGCCGCCGACGGCGTCGTAGACCATCACCGCGCCGTCGAGCACGCGCATCGAGCGCTCGACCTCGATGGTGAAGTCGACGTGGCCGGGGGTGTCGATGATGTTGATGCGGTGCTCGGGAAAGTTGCCCGCCATGCCCTTCCAGAAGGCGGTGGTGGCGGCCGAGGTGATCGTGATGCCGCGCTCCTGCTCCTGCTCCATCCAGTCCATCACGGCGGCGCCGTTGTGCACTTCGCCGATCTTGTGGCTGACGCCGGTGTAGAACAGGATGCGTTCGGTGGTGGTGGTCTTGCCGGCGTCGATGTGGGCGCTGATGCCGATGTTCCGATAGCGCTCGAT
>JACMLV010000254.1 GCA_014379395.1 Burkholderiaceae bacterium | reverse complement strand
GCGCAGCCGCCGGCCGCGCGCCGCGGCGGCGGACAAGCAATAGCCGTCGGCAGTCAAGCGGCGGCGCGTCCCTCGCGGATGCGCCGCCTCCCCCACCGGAAAGCGAGACTTATGCGCAAGATCCTGATGCTGGCGACAGCGTTGCTGTTGGCCGGATGCACCGAAGACTCGGCCACGTTCGATATCGACGGCCAAGACCATGCGCTGACCATCCGCCGCCAGCAGCGCTATTTCTGGGAAGACAAGGTGGACGTCGCGCTGCTGGCGAGCCGCATGCCGGACTGCCGCCGCCTGCACAAGCTGGCCAGCTTCGCGCCGGCCGAACAAACCAGGGTGGACGTGTTCGCGGCCGGCGAGCAAGCGTGGAACCTGCGCATGGGCCAGCAACTGTGGCAAATCGAGACCGCCACCTGCGACGGCCTGATCGAACTGGAATACGACCCGAAGGCCGATCTGGGCCAGCCGGCCGGCAGTTTCAGCGTGCGCGACGGCAAGCTGGCGTTCGAGCCGGTGGCGGCCGCCGAGCAGCCGGTGCCGCAAGCGCCCTGACCGGCGCCGCGCCCGACTCATTGAATCAAGGAAGTCATGACCAAACTCGACGCGATCAAACGCATCAACGAGCGCCTCGGAAAAAGCGTGCTCAACGACCAAAACACCCAGTTCGCCAGCGTCGTCCCGTGCGGCGCCGACGCCGGCTGGTGGCTGAAGCTGCCCTTCCCCATCTTTAAGAAAGAATCACATTTCATTCTTAATAACGAGAACGGCAAAACCTTCCTGCACCTGACCATCAAGGCCAACCAGATCCTCAGTCCGGCGATGCGCTTTCGCTCTAGCGCCGGCGCGGCCGACGCCTTCATCTCGGCCGCCAATCCGAAGCGCCTGGTCGACGCGCTCGACGGCGGCGCCAAATACAACTTCACCAAGCATCTGGTCGACAGTTATAGGCACTGAGCGGCACTGAGCGCCACTAAGCGGCGCCGGGCGCCACCGGCCGGTGGCTTAGACGCCGCGTTCGAGCGCCAGGAATTCGGTGCGCAGCGCCAAGTTCGGCTGCAATTCGCCCAGCATGGCCGAGGTGATGGTCTCCTCGCCCGGGGTGCGGATGCCGCGGCTTTCCATGCACAGGTGGCGGCAGCGCACCACCACCCCGACCGCCTTCGGTTCCAGCACCTCCATCAGCGCGTTGGCGATCTGGATCGTCATGCGCTCCTGCACCTGCAGGCGCTTGGCGAAGCAGTCGACCAGGCGGGTCAGCTTGGACAGGCCGACGATCTTGCCGTTGGGCAGATAGCCGATGGTGGCCTTGCCGAAGAACGGCGCCAGGTGGTGCTCGCAATGGCTGTAGACCGGGATGTTGCGCACCACGATGAGCTCGTTGTATTGCTCGGCGCCGTCCTCGAAGGCCTTGAGCAGCTCGACCGGGTCCTGGCCGTAGCCCGAGCTCCAGTGGCGCCAGGCCTTGGCCACGCGCGCCGGCGTCTCGGCCAGGCCGGGCCGGTCCGGGTCCTCGCCCAGGCTGCTGAGCAGGCGGCGCCAATCGTTTTCCGTGAATTCTTGTTTGGACATGCTGCGGGACCCTAAAAATTTCAATGGGGCGCCAGTATATAGAAAATAGGAAAAGCGGGCCGGCACGCCGCCGACGGGCGCGCCCAGCCCGCGAAACGGCGCTGGAAAGG
>JACMLV010000253.1 GCA_014379395.1 Burkholderiaceae bacterium | reverse complement strand
GGCGTACAGTCTCGGTGCCTCGGCCAGCGCGGCGGCAATCTTGCCGAGCTGGCGGTGATGGTAGATGTCGCGCACCGTCACATGGGCGAAGCGCGGATCGGCGCGCAGGGCCGAGGCCAGGCGCGCGGCGAAGAAGGAGTGGCCGCCCAGGTCGCTGAAGAAATCGAGCCCGCGCCGGATCGCCTGGCCGGGGAACAGCGTCGCCAGCGCCGCGAACAGCGCTTCCTCGGCCGGCGTCTCGGGCAGGTCTGAGTCCGCCGCGCTGCCGGCCGGCGGCGCCGACAGCGGCAGCGCCTTGAGCGCCTTGCGGTCGATCTTGCCCGACGTCAGGCGCGGCATCACGGCCAGTTGCTCGAAGCGCGACGGCACCATGTACGGTGGCAGCAGCGCGTTGAGCGCGTGGCGCAGCACCGGCGCGGCCAGCGCCTCGGTTGCGTCGGCGTTCTCGGGCACGATGTAGGACACCAACTGGTCGACGCCGTCGTCGCGGCGCAGCAGCACCGCCACCGTGCCGACCCCGGCCTGCCGCGCCAGCAGCGCTTCGATCTCGCCCAGCTCGACGCGGAAGCCGCGGATCTTGACCTGGTCGTCGGCCCGGCCCAGGCACTGCACTTGGCCGTCGGCGTCGATGCGCGCCAGGTCGCCGGTGCGGTACAGGCGCGCGTCGTGCGCGCCGCTGGCCCAGGGATTGGGCAGGAATTTCTCGTCCGTCAGATCGGGCCTGCCCAGATAGCCCTCGGCCAGGCCGGGGCCGGTGATGCACAGCTCGCCCGTCTCGCCGCGCGCCAGCAGTTTCAAGGCGGTGCCGGGAGCCACATCCTCGCCGGCCGCGATGACCAGCAGGCCGTAGTTGGGCAGCGGCGTGCCGATCGTGACCGGCTGGCCCGGCTCTAACCGCGCCAGGCTGGCCGACACGGTCGCCTCGGTCGGGCCGTAGGTGTTGAAGATCTGGCGCCCAGGCTTGGCCCAGCGCGCGACCAGGCTTTCCGGGCACATCTCGCCGCCAAGGTTAATCAGGCGCAGGCCCGGCACGTCCTCGCTGAACAGGGCCAGCAGGGTCGGCACCGCGTGCAGCACGCTGACGCGGTTCTCGCCCAACAGGCGCGGCAGCGTTTCCGGGTCGCCCGCCACTTCCTTCGGCCCCAGCCACAAGGTGGCGCCGACCAGATAGGCGATCCAGATTTCCTCGAACGACATGTCGAAGGCGACCGAGAAGCCTTGGTAGACGCGGTCGTCGGCGCGCACGCCGAGCACCGCGTTCTCGCTGCGCAGGAAGTGGCAGATGCTGCGCTGCGAAATCAGGATGCCCTTCGGCTTGCCGGTCGAGCCGGAGGTGTAGATCACATAGGCCGGATGCTCCGGCCTGGCGGCGGCGCGGTGTAGTACGGCCGGGGCCGGCTCTGCCAGCAGGATTTCCGCGCACCACACCGGGCGTCCCAAAGCGGCCAGCTGCGGCGCGAAGGCCTCGCAGGTGAGCACGCCGACGGCGGCGGCGTCGTCGAGGCACACTTGCAATCGCTCGACCGGGGTGTCCTCGTCGACCGGCAGCCAGGCCGCGCCGGCCTTGGCGATGGCGGCCTGCATGACGAGCAGCTCGACGCCGCGCGGCAGCCACAGGCCGACGATGTCGCCCGGTCGCACGCCGGCCGCGATCAGCTGGTGGGCCGCCAGCGCGGCTTGCCGCGCCAGTTCGGCGTAGCTCAGTTCGCGCGCGCCGCAGACCAGGGCGGTTTGATCGGGGCAGCGCAGGGCGGTGGCGTCGAGCAGGTCGGCCAGCACCTCGTCGCGTAGCAGCGCGGGTTCAAACGGGCCATACAGGATGTCGGAATGGACCGGCGCGGCGGCCGGCGTCAATAGCAGGGAATCGGTCATTAATCGTGCTTTTTTATAATTTTATGGGGCTGCGCCGCCGAGCGGTTTATTTCGCGTGAAAACAGCGCTTTCCGGACGGCAGGCTATACCTTACAGCAAGCCGGCTGGGGTCGGCATGGATTTCCAATGCGAATCGGCACCGAACGGCGGCCATCTCCGCCGATTGAGTAAAGCTGGCGGATGGGCCATAATGATGTTTCTATAATGCAACCACGTTCAAATGAAAAATGCACTTCGCAGTACGCTGGTCCTGCTCGCGTTGGCAGGCGCCGCCGCCGGCGTGAACGCCGCGCCGCCGGCCCAGTCGGCGCAGTCCGCCCAATCGGGCCAGGCCGGCCGTTTTCAGATGATCGAGGCGACCTTCACCAACGCCCCCGGCAACTCCTTGCAGCAATTCAAGCGCCTGGCCATCCTCGACACCGCCACCGGCGCCCTCACCGTGTGCGACTACGCCCACAAGGACGCCGGCAAGATGGCCGACGGCCAGGAGTACTGGATGACCAACGGCGCCTGCGTGCCCTTCGTCGGCGACAAGCCCTGGTATCTGCCGAAGGAAAAAGTCAAGCCGGTCGTCAAGGACAAGCCGGCCGAGAAGGAAAAAGAGAGTCCGAAGGAAAAAGCTGGCAACAAGGCCGCCAATAAGGACAAAAAGTAAGCCGGCGAGGAACCCGACCGCCTCCCAGCGCTTACAATGCCGGCCGTGCGCCGGCGCTCCGCCCGGCCGTTTTTTATCGGGGATTCCATGTTGTTGCCGCCGCCCGCCGAACTCAAGGCCAACGTCCTGAGCGGCCTGACCGTCTCGCTCGCCCTGGTGCCGGAGGCGATCGCCTTACGGCCCACGTCAGTCCGCTGACCGGCCTGTACGCCGCCTTCTTCCTGTGCCTGATCAGCGCCGCGCCGGGCGGACGCCCCGGCATGATCTCCGGCGCCACCGGCGCGCTGGCGGTGGTGATGGTGGCGCTGGTGGTGCAACATGGCGTCGAATACCTGTTCGCCACGGTCGTGTTGATGGGCCTGCTGCAAATCGCCTTCGCGCTGTGCAAGCTGGGCAAATTCATCCGCATGGTGCCGCATTCGGTGATGCTGGGCTTCGTCAACGGCCTGGCGCTGGTGATCTTCATGGCCCAGTTCGGCCACTTCAAGATGCCCGGCGCCGACGGCGCGCCGGTCTGGATGGGCGGTGCCCAGCTCTATGTGATGCTGGCGCTGGTGGCCTTGACGATGGCCATCATCTACCTGCTGCCGAAGCTGACCAACGCGGTCCCGTCGTCGCCGGCGGCGATCCTCGGCGTGGCCGCCCTCGTCGGCGCGCTCGGCATCGACACCAAGACGGTGGGCGACATGGGCTCGATCGCCGGCGGCCTGCCGCAATTTCACCTGCCGCAAGTGCCGTACACGCTGGACACGCTGCGCATCGTGCTGCCGTACGCGCTGATCCTGGCCGCCATCGGCCTGATCGAAACCCTGCTGACCCTGAACCTGATCGACGCCATGACCGATACCCGCGGGCGGCCCAACCGCGAAAGCCTGGCGCAGGGCGTGGCCAACGTCGTCAGCGGCCTGTTCGCCTCGATGGGCGGCTGCGCGATGATCGGCCAGAGCATGATCAACATCGGCAACGGCGCGCGGCACCGGATCTCCGGCATCGTCGCCGCCGTGTTCCTGCTCGGCTTCATCCTGTTCCTGTCGCGCTGGATCGAAAAAATCCCGCTCGCCGCGCTGGTCGGGCTGATGTTCGTGGTGTGCCAGAAAACCTTCGCCTGGGGCAGCTTGCAGGCGCTGCGCAAGATTCCGCGCCAGGACGCCGTGATCGTCGTCGGCGT
>JACMLV010000252.1 GCA_014379395.1 Burkholderiaceae bacterium | reverse complement strand
CGTTCGCGCTGGCGGCCGGCGGCATCGGCGGCGGCGTCTGCGGCGCCTGGCTGATCCACCGCCTGCCGGAGCGCATCATGCGCGGCTTCGTGGTGCTGATCGGCGCATTGCTGACGGTGTGGATGTTCGTGCGCCAGGGTTAACGGGAGATATCGGAACCGACGCGGCGCGCCGCCGCGAGTCGTTCCGAATACTGCCGGATGCTAGTGTAGTGTTGCGCTCTTCTTACGACATAAAAATGCGTCTTTTCCGCCGATACTGCGTCAAAAATCCTCGCAATACCTCGGTATTGCTGCGGTTTTTTCCTTGTCTCGGTGAAAAATCCGCTATTTTTATAAGTCGCAATCAGCGCGCAACACTACACTAGCGCTTTATTATCTCGGGCTCTGGGCTTTACATATTTAAGCGGCAAGTGGATCGCTATTATCGTCGTTGCTCAACGACATTTGGAGTATTTCGGCGGCCCACTGGTTAAGGCTTTTCCCGTGGGCGGCGGCAGCCAGGGCGGCGGCCGCATGGAGCGCGGGATCAACGCGAAGAACAAATTTGCCGGAAAAGTTCTTGAATGGCTCGATGCCCTTTTCGCTACACGCTTTTAAAAATTCGGCCAGTGAAATAGCGCCTTCACGACGCAGTCCCGCCACATCGGAAGCGTAGAATTCCGCCCCGCCATTGAGTCCAACAAACTCCCCCCTGAACAGATCAATTTCAGGGTCAAAAACAATGACGGCTGAATGACCGTCGATTTTCATCGTGTTAAGCATGGCTTTTACTCGGGTCGGGATCATCGAATAGTACTAATTAATAGTACTGCAAATAAGGAAGATTCCAAGGATTTTTGTTATTGCGCTTCATTAATTTGCGATGCCCGACAAGCGAGGAACTACGAGCAGCACGGCGCCTTCGGCAGCCCGAGGTTTTGCAGGATCGGGCAGTCGGGCCGGGCGTCGCCGTGGCAGGATTCGGCAAGTTGACTCAAGGTGTCGCGCATCGCGCTCAGCTCGGCGATCCGGGTGTTCAACTCGGCCACGTGGGCCAGCGCGATGGCCTTGACGTCGGCGCTGGCGCGCGCGTCGTTTTGCCACAGCGACAGCAGCTCGCGGATCTGGTCGAGCGAAAAGCCGAGCGTGCGGGCGCGCTTGATGAAGCGCAGCGCGTCGAGCTCGTCCGCGCCGTAGATGCGGTAGCCGGCCCCGGTGCGCGCGCTTTCGCGGATCAGGCCGATGCTTTCGTAATAGCGGATCATCTTGGCGCTCACGCCCGTTTCGCCCGCCGCCTGGCCGATGTTCATTTGCCCTCCTCCCCGCCGCGTCCGCCGCGTCCGCCGCGTCCGCTTTGCGGCGTCCAGCGCCGCAGCAGCAACGCGTTGCTGATCACGCTCACCGAGCTGAAGGCCATCGCCGCGCCGGCCACCATCGGGTTGAGCAGGCCGAAGGCCGCCAGCGGAATGCCGACCAGGTTGTAGATGAAGGCCCAGAACAGGTTTTGCCGGATCTTGCCGTAGGTGCGGCGCGAGATGTCGATGGCGTCGGCCACCAGGCTCGGGTCGCCGCGCATCAGGGTGATGCCGGCCGCGTGCATGGCGACGTCGGTGCCGGTCGACATCGCGATGCCGACGTCGGCCGCCGCCAGCGCCGGCGCGTCGTTGATGCCGTCGCCCACCATCGCCACCCGCGCGCCGGCCCGCTTCAAGGCTTCGATCTTCGCGGTTTTGTCGGCCGGCAGCATCTTCGCCGCCACCTCGCCGATGCCGAGCGAGCGCCCGACCGCGTCGGCGCTGCCCTGGTTGTCGCCGGTGAGCATCACGGTGCGCAGGCCGAGGCCGTGCAAGCGCGCCACCCCGGCCTGCGCGCCGGGCTTGATCTGGTCGCCGAAGGCGAGCAGGCCGAGCAGCCGCGTCGGCTTACTCGCCGCCAGCCAGGAGATCGTGAAGCCGCTGCGCTCCAGTTCGTCCGCGCGCGCCGCCAGCGGCGCCAGATCGACGCCCTGCTCTTGCATCAGGCGCGTGCTGCCGAGCAGCAGGTCGAGGCCGTCGACTGTGGCCGACAGGCCGCGCCCAGGCAAGGCCGTCAGCGCGCCGGCCGGCGCGACCG
>JACMLV010000251.1 GCA_014379395.1 Burkholderiaceae bacterium | reverse complement strand
CAAAGAAAGCGATTCGCCGTTCTTCGTGATCGAGGCGGACGAATACGACACGGCGTTCTTCGACAAGCGCAGCAAGTTCGTGCATTACCACGCCAAGACCGCGGTGTTGAACAACCTCGAATACGATCACGCCGACATTTTCCCCGATCTGGGCGCCATCGAGACCCAATTCCACCATTTGGTGCGCACCGTGCCCGGCATCGGCCGGATTATCGTCAACGACGACCAGGACTCGCTCAAGCGCGTCGTGGCGCGCGGTTGCTGGAGCGGGCAGGAGGGCTTCGGCCAGGACGCCGGCGCAAATTGGACGATGAAAGAGCATGAAGACGGCAGTTTCGACGTGCTCTTCAACGGCGTCGTCGCCGGCACCGTGCAATGGCAGTTGACCGGCCGCCACAACCGCTCCAACGCGCTGGCCGCGATCGCCGCGGCGCGCCACGTCGGCGTGCCGCCGGCCCAGGCTTGTGCTTCGCTGGCCGGCTTCGAGAACGTCAAGCGGCGCATGGAAGTGCGCGGCGTGGTGCGCGACATCACCGTTTTTGACGACTTCGCCCACCATCCGACCGCGATCGACACCACCGTCAAGGGCTTGCGCCAGAAGGTCGGCGCGGCGCGCATCCTGGCGGTGCTCGAGCCGCGCTCGAACACGATGAAGCTGGGCGCGATGAAGGACGCCTTGCCCGGCAGCTTGAAAGAGGCCGATCTGGTGTTCGGCTTCGGCAGCGTGGCCGCGCTCGGCTGGAGCCTGGGCGACGCGCTGGCCCCGCTCGGCGCGCGCGCGGCCAGCTTCGAGGATCTCGACGCGCTGGTGGCGGCGATCGCGGCGGCGGCCAAGCCGGGCGACCAGATCTTGGTGATGAGCAATGGCGGCTTCGGCGGCGTGCATCAGAGAATCCTCGCGGCGCTGGCGCAATGATCCTGTATTTGCACGGCTTCCGTTCGTCGCCGCTGTCGACCAAGGCGCGCATGATGGGCGAGCGGATGGCGGCGCTCGGGCGCTCGGCCGAGTATCTCTGCCCGCAGCTGCCGGCCTCGCCGCGCGCGGCCTTCGCGCTGGCTTTGTCGCTGGCCGAGGCGCAGCCGGCCGATCAACTGTGCGTGGTCGGCTCCTCGCTGGGCGGCTTTTATGCGACGGCGCTGGCCGAGCGCCTGGGCTGCCGCGCGGTGTTGCTCAATCCGGCGGTCTGGCCGATGCCGACGCTGGAGCGGCAAGTGGGCGTGAGCACCGATTACCACACCGGCGCGCCGTTCGAATTCAAGCGCGAATATATCGCCGAGTTGCAAGAGCTGGCGGTCGAGTCGATCACGCAGCCGCAGCGTTACTTCCTGCTGGCGGCCAGCGGCGACGAGGTGCTCGACTACCGCCGCATGCTGGCGCACTATCCGGGCGCGCACACGCACCTGATCGACGGCGGCGACCACGCGATCTCCGATTTTGCGCAATATATCGATCCGGTGCTGCAGTTTTGCGGCGTCGGGGGCGCCGCCCGATGAGGGGCGGATCGCTCAGGCAAGCCCGATGGCAGCGGCACGTGAACGGCGTCAATCCGCCGCCGGCGCTGCGCCACTGGCTGACCGGCGCCGCCTCGCTGACAGCCAAGCTGAAATCGCGCAGCGCCGCGTTCCGGGTGCAGCGCCTGCACCAGCGCAGCGCGCGTTGCCTGTCCGACGAGGCGGACGCCATCGGTTTGGGACGCGCCGGCCGGGTCTGGGAGCGCGAAGTGTTGCTGCGCTGCGACGAGCGGCCGGTGGTGTTTGCCCACACCGTGGTGCCGCTGGCGGCGACCGCGTCCGACTGGCCGCTGTTCAGCGCGCTGGGCGAGCGCTCGCTCGGCAGCACGCTGTTCGGCGACCGCAAGGTGCAGCGCGGCACGCTCGAATTTGCGCGCCTGCGCGCCGGCCATCCCTTGATGCGGCGCGCGCGCGCGGCGCTCGGCGTGGATGCCGCAACGTCGCTGTACGCGCGCCGCTGCCTGTACCGGCGCCGCCGCGGCCTGCTCTTGGTCACCGAAATTTTTTTGCCCGCGCTGCTGAACCTGGCCGATCCCTTGCCGTTCGCAGCGCGCTCGAACCACTCACACTTATAAGAACAGAGCGATGAATTTATTTTTCGAAGAATCCGGCGATTTCAAGGTCGGCACCGTGCTGGCGCAGGCGGGCGAGGCATATCAGGTCGAAATGGTGAGCGGCAAGCGCACCAAGGTCAAGGTCAAGGACGTGCTGCTGCAATACGACAAGCCGTTGCCGGCCCAGCTGCAAGAGCAGGCCAAGGCGGTCGCGGCCGAGATCGACCTCGATTTCCTGTGGGAAGTGGCGGGCCAGGAGGAGTTCGGTTTCGCCGAGCTGGGCGCGGAATACTTCGGCCACGCGGCGCTGCCGTTCGAGGCGGCCGGCCTGATCCTGGCGCTGCACACGGCCCCGGTGTATTTTTATAAGAAAGGCCGCGGCCGCTACAAGGCGGCGCCGGAGGCTTCGCTCAAGGCCGCGCTGGCCGGCATCGAAAAGAAGAAGCAGCAGGCGCTGGTGCAGGCCGAGTATGTCGAGCAGTTGAAGGCGAACCAGTTGCCGGCCTCGATGCAGGGCATGGTGCTGCAACTGCTGTTCAAGCCGGACAAGAACACGCTCGAATACAAGGCGCTCGACGCCGCCTGCAACGAGTTGCACAGCAATCCGGCGCGCCTGATGCTCGCCACCGGCGGCATCGCCACGCCGAAGGATTTGCACCTGTCCAAATTCCTGTTCGAGAATTTCCCGAAGGGCGCCGGCTTCGCGCCGATGGCCGCGCCGGCCGCGCCGGCCAATCTGCCGCTGGCCGAGGTGGCCGCGTTCTCGATCGACGACGTCACCACCACCGAGATCGACGACGCCTTCTCGGTCGTCACCCAGGCCGACGGCATGCTGCGGGTCGGCATCCACATCGCCGCGCCGGGCCTGGCGATCCGGCCCGACGACGCGATCGACAAGCTGGCGCGCGCGCGCATGTCGACCGTCTACATGCCGGGCGACAAGATCACCATGCTGCCCGATGACATCGTGGCCGCCTTCACGCTGGCCGAGGGCCGCAACTGCCCGGCGCTGTCCTTGTACGCGACGCTCGATCCGGCCGACTGGAGCGTGGTGAAGACGGAAACGCGCGCCGAGCTGGTGCCGATCGCGGCCAACTTGCGCCACAACGATCTGGACGAGCTGGTCAACGAGGAAACCCTGGCCAGCGGCGCCGGCGAGTATCCGCACAAGGCCGAGCTGGCGCTGCTGTGGCAATGGGCGCAGCAGCTCGAGGCGGGGCGCATGAAAAAGCGCGAGGGCTTCGGCTTGAAGCCGGAGCAGAACAACCGGGTCGACTTCAATTTCTACGTCGAAAACGACGTCGTCACCGTGGCGCGCAGAAAGCGCGGCGCGCCGCTCGACAAGATCGTCGCCGAGCTGATGATCTTCGCCAATAGCAGCTGGGGCAAGATGATGCACGAGCACGGCGTGCCCGGTATCTACCGCAGCCAGGGCGGCGGCACGGGCGGCTGGGCCGCCAAGATGCAGGTGCGCATGGTCACCCACGCCGCGCCGCACCAGGGCCTGGGCGTCGACCAGTACGCGTGGAGCACCTCGCCCTTGCGCCGCTACACCGACCTGGTCAACCAGTGGCAGATCCTGGCCTGCGCCGAGCACGGCGTGACCGCGCCCCTGGTGGCGCCGTTCAAGCCGCGCGACGCCAACCTGTTCGCCATCGTCTCCGCTTTCGACGCCGCCTACGCCGCCTACAACGATTTCCAGTCGAACATGGAACGCTACTGGTGCCTGCGCTGGCTGGGCCAGGAGAACGCGCGCCAGGTCGAGGCCGTCGTGCTCAAGGACGAGGTGCTGCGCCTGGTCGACATTCCGCTGGTGATCCGCCTGCCGGGCATGCCGCAGGTGGCGCGCGGCGCCCAGGTCAAGCTCGACATCCTGCGCTGGGACGAGGTCGACCTGTCGATCGAGGCGCGCCTGCTGGAGATTCCAAGCACGCTGGAGGTGGCGCCGGACGCCGAGCTCGACTACGAGGACGAGGCCGAGGCCGGCGGCCTGCCGCTCGACCCCGAGGCCACGCCGGAGCAAGTCAACACCCCCGAGGACGCCGCCGTCGAGGTGGCCGAGCTGGCCAGCGAGACGGTCAGCACCGAACCAGCGGTCGAATAACCAGTCCAAGGCGGCCCGCAAAAACATCGATTGCGGACCGCCCTTTGACGTAGAATTCAGCCATTCTTTTGCCCCGCATTCTTTTGCCTCGATAACCGTTGCCAGCCCGCGCGTGAAGTCCTTCCAAGAAAACCGTTTCCTGTTCATTGCAATTGGGATCTCGCTGCTGGCGCATGGCGTCATGCTCGGCGTGCATTTCGTCGCGCCCAAGGCGTTCAGGATCGAGCCGACCGACCCCGGCCTGGAGGTGATCCTGGTCAACGCCAAGCACGCCAAGGCGCCGGCCAAGGCCGAGGCGCTGGCGCAGGCCAATCTGGACGGCGGCGGCCAGGCCGAGGCCGGGCGCTCCAAGTCGCCCTTGCCCGACCTGCACAAGAATGAAACCGGCGAGAGCGTCAAGGCGACCCAGCGCAAGATCGCCGAGATGGAGCAAAAGCAAAAGCAATTGCTGACCCAGCTGAGCAGGAACGCCGCCTTCAGCGCCGACCGCATCACCGAAAAAAGCCAGCCCGACCCGAATCCGCAGGGCACCGACATGATGGAAACCAGCCGCGCCATCGCGCGCCAGGCGGCCGAGATCGCGCAGACCATCGACGACCAGAACAAGCGTCCGAAGAAAACCTTCATCTCGCCGAGCACGCGCGAAGTGGGCTACGCGATGTATTACAAGACGCTGCAGAAGCGCATCGAGGAAATCGGCACGCTCAATTTCCCGCAGCAAAACGGGCGCAAGCTGTATGGCGAACTGGTGGTGTACATCCCGATCTTCCAGGACGGCACCATCTACCAGAAGGAGGGCGGGGTGCGGGTCGAGAAGAGTTCCGGCAACGCCGCGCTCGACAACGCCGCGCTGGCCATCGTGCGCCGCGCCGCGCCGTTCGGGCGCTTTCCGCCGAATATGCTGTCCCACGAAAAGGATGACCTGTGGGTCATCATCACCCGCTTCAAATTCACCCGGGAAGAAAAAATGGAAGCCAACCTGACCTCGGCCGGAAGTAACTGATGAGCGACCGCTACTGCGTATTCGGCAATCCGATCGGCCACAGCAAGTCGCCCGACATCCACGCCGCCTTCGCGCTGCAGACCGGGCAGGACATCGCCTATGAAGCCAAGCTGGCGCCGCTTGGCGGACTGCCCGGCGCGGTGCAGCGCTTCATGGCCGAGGGCGGCAAGGGCGCCAACGTCACGGTGCCGTTCAAGATGGACGCCTGGCTGCTGGCGACGACGCTGACGCCGCGCGCGCGCCTGGCCGGCGCGGTCAACACGATGTGCTTCGACGGCGCCTCCATGCTGGGCGACAACACCGACGGCGCCGGCCTGGTGGCCGACATCGAGCGCAACGCCGGCGT
>JACMLV010000250.1 GCA_014379395.1 Burkholderiaceae bacterium | reverse complement strand
TCGTCGCCATCATGGGGCCCAGCGGCTCGGGCAAGTCGACCGCGATGAACATCCTCGGCTGCCTCGACACGCTCACGACCGGCTCGTACCAGTTCCGCGACGTGGCGGTCGAGCAGCTCGACGGCAACCAGCGCACCCGGCTGCGGCGCCACTTCCTCGGCTTCGTGTTCCAGGGCTACAACCTGCTGGGGCGCACCACGGCCCAGGAAAACGTCGAGCTGCCGCTGCTCTACCGCGGCGAGAGCGCGTTTGAACGCGCCCGCCGCGCTAGCGAGGCGCTGGCCCAGGTCGGCCTGGCCGGCTGGGAGCGCCACACCCCGGCCGAGCTGTCCGGCGGCCAGCAGCAGCGCGTGGCGATCGCGCGCGCCATCGTCACCAACCCGGCCGTGCTGCTGGCCGACGAGCCGACCGGCAACCTCGACACCCGCCGCAGCCGCGAGATCATGGACTTGATCGGCAATCTGAACCGCGAGCGCGGCATCACGGTGCTGATGGTCACGCACGAGCCCGACATGGCCGAGTACGCCAAGCGCATCGTCCACTTCGTCGACGGCAAGGTGGCCTCGGATCAATTGAACGCGGCGCGCGCGCGGGAGCCGGGCTGATGTTGTGGAACACCTTCCTGCTGGCGCTGCGCGAAATCCGGCGCAACCTGATGCGCTCGTTTTTGACCATCCTCGGCATCCTGATCGGCGTGGCCGCCGTGATCACCATGGTCACGCTGGGCAACGGCGCGACGCAATCGGTGTCCGAGCAGATTTCCAGCCTGGGCAGCAACCTGCTGATGCTGCGCCCCGGCCAGCGGCCCGGCCTGGGCTCGTCGGCCAGCGCGCCACCGCTCAAGCAGGCCGACGTGGAGGCCGTCGCCAATCAAATCAACGGCCTGGTGGCGGTCGCGCCGACGGTGGGCGCCGGCGTCACGCTGGTCGCCGGCGCCAGGAACTGGAGCACGCGGGTCACCGGCAGCACCGGGGAATATTTTACGATCAGCAACTGGCAGCTCGCCTCCGGGCGCCTGTTCACGCCCAGCGAGCAGCGCGCCGGCAAGGCCGTGTGCGTGATCGGCGAGCGCGTGCGGCGCGAGCTGTACGGGCGCCAGAACCCGCTGGGCAGCGAGCTGCGCGTGAAAAACTTCGCCTGCACCATCATCGGCCTGCTCGCCGCCAAGGGGCAAAGCGCGCTCGGCAGCGATCAGGACGACACCGTCGTGATGCCGCTGCGCACCGTCCAGCGCCGCATCAGCGGCAGCCAGGACATCGGCATGATCATGGTTTCGGGCCATCCGGCGGTGTCGACCGACAAGATCAAGAGCCAGCTCGAACAACTGATGCGCGAGCGGCGCAAGATCGGCCCGGGCCAGAGCGACGACTTCAACGTGCTCGACACCAAGCAGATCGCCGAGACGCTGTCGGGAACGCTGCGCATCATGACGCTGCTGCTGGGCGCGGTGGCCGCCGTCAGCCTGTTGGTGGGCGGCATCGGCATCATGAACATCATGCTCGTCAGCGTCACCGAGCGCACCCGCGAGATCGGCATCCGGCTCGCCATCGGCGCGCTCGAACGCGAAGTGCTGCTGCAGTTCCTGATCGAGGCGATGGTGCTGTCCTCGTTCGGCGGCCTGGTCGGCATCGCG
>JACMLV010000249.1 GCA_014379395.1 Burkholderiaceae bacterium | reverse complement strand
ACCTGCGACAGGCGCTCGCCGAAGCCGCGGCTCTTGGCCACCCCGGAGGCGTCCAGCTGGCCTTCGATGGCCTCCACGCTGATCGGCGTCAGGCCCTGCAGGCGCAGGTCCGAGCGCGCCGAGCGCGGGCTGTCGGCGTTGACCACGCCCTTGCGGGTCGCGCCGGCGTCGTCCACGGCTTCGTAGCGGAACGCTGGCATGCGGCTAGTCCTTGGTCACGCGCAGCAGCTCGGCCGGCGTGGTGGTGCCGTCGACCAGCCAGCGTTCGCCGTCTTCGCGCATGCTCTGCATGCCGGCCGCGTGGGCGGCGGCGCGCACCTCCGCCTCCGAGGCGCGGTTGTGGATCTGGGCGCGGATCGCGTCGCTCGTTTGCAGCAGCTCGTAGACGCCGACCCGGCCCTGGTAGCCGGTCTGGCCGCAATGCTCGCAGCCGACCGCCTGCCAGTGCTCGCCGTCGAAGGTTTTGCAGGACGGGCACAGCTTGCGCACCAGGCGCTGCGCCAGCACGCCGAGCAGGGACGACGACAGCAGGAACGGTTCGATCCCCATGTCGAGCAGGCGCGTCACCGCCGCCGGCGCGTCGTTGGTGTGCAGGGTCGCCAGCACCAGGTGGCCGGTGAGCGAGGCCTGCACCGCGATCTGCGCCGTCTCCAGGTCGCGGATCTCGCCGATCATGATCACGTCCGGGTCTTGCCGCAGGATCGCCCGCAGCGCCTTCGCGAACGTCATGTCGATGCGCGGGTTGACCTGGGTCTGGCCGACGCCGATCAGGTCGTACTCGATCGGGTCCTCCACCGTCAGGATGTTGGTGGTGCTGGCGTTCAGCAGCGCCAGCGCCGCGTACAGCGTGGTGGTCTTGCCCGAGCCGGTCGGCCCGGTGACGAGCACGATGCCGTGCGGCTGCTTGATCAGGGCGTCGAAGCGCGGCAGCATCGCGCCGCTCATGCCCAGGTGCTGCAGGTCGAGCCGGCCGGCCTCCTTGTCCAAAAGGCGCAGCACGGCGCGCTCGCCGTGCCCGGTCGGCAGCGTCGACACGCGCACGTCGACCGGCTTGCCGCCCACCCGCAGCGTGATGCGGCCGTCCTGCGGCAGGCGTTTTTCGGCGATGTCCAACTGCGCCATGATCTTGATGCGCGAGATCAGCGAGCCGTGGATCGCCTTGCGCGGACGCACCACGTCGCGCAGGCTGCCGTCGATGCGGAAGCGCACCACCGAGGTCTGCTCGAACGGCTCGATGTGGATGTCGGAGGCGCCCTCGCGCAGCGCCTGCGTCAGCAGCGCGTTGATCATGCGGATCACCGGCGCGTCGTCGGACGATTCGAGCAGGTCCTCGATCGCCGGCACGTCTTGCAACAGGCGCGTCAGATCCAGATCGGCGCCGAATTCGTCGGCCACCTGGGAGGCGTTGCCGCCGGCGCCGGCATAGGCGGCGGCGATGGCCGCCTCCAACTCGGCGCGCGGCATGCTTTTCAGCGTGACGCGCCCGAAGCGGCGCGACGCCTCGGCGATCGCGGCCGGCGCGCTGGAGGGACACACCCACAGCTCGACGGCGCCGGCGGGCTCAAGGCCGGACTTGGCCAGCAGCGCGAAATCGCGCGCGAAGGCATAGGGCAAAAGATGGCTCATGAATATTCCCTCACGGCAGCGGCGCGGCAGTGCCCGGGGCTGGAGCGGGAGCGGGAGCGCGCACTGGCGCGGCCGGCAACGGCCGCACCACCATGTTGCCGCCCACCGGCTGGCCGTTCTCCAGCGCCGGCATCAGCGGCGCGCCCAGGTCCTTGAGCATGATCGTGTCCGACTTCGGCTGGGCCTCCAGTTCGGCCGCGCGCATGTAGTCGTAGCGGTCGGCCGTCAGGCTCACGCTCTGCTCCTTGCTGCGGATGACGACCGGGCGCAGGAAGATCATCAGGTTGGTCTTCTTGCGCTCGCGGGTCTGGTACTTGAACAGGTTGCCGATGATCGGAATGTCGCCCAGGCCGCGCACCTTTTCGGCGCCCGAGCCGGTGTTGTCCTCGATCAGGCCGCCCAGCACGATGATCTGGCCGTCGTCGGCGATCACGTTGTTTTCGATGACCCGCTTATTCAACGTCAGCCCGGCCGAGTTGGTGCTCGATTTGTCGACGCTCGAGGTCTCGTGGTAAATCCCCATCTTGATGGTGCCGCCCTCGGAAATCTGCGGCCGCACCTTGAGCGTCAGGCCGACGTCCTTGCGTTCGACGGTCTGGAACGGGTTGGCGTTGGCGCCGGTGGCGGCGTTGGTGAACGAGCCGGTGATGATCGGCACGTTCTGCCCGACCTGGATGGTGGCCAGCTCGTTGTCGAGCGTGATCATGTTCGGCGTCGACAGGATGTTGGCGTTGCCGTCCGATTCGAGCGCGTGCGCCAACGCGCCCAGGCCGAGCTGGCCGTTGATCTGCTTGAACAGGCCGAGCGTCAACCCGCCCCCGGGCAAGGCGATCGCATCGCCGCCCTTGACCAAGCCGGAGGCCAGCGTGCCGAGGTTGTTGGCGCTGCCGGCGGCGAACGACTGCAAGCCGCCGATCCGGTAGCTGCTGCCGCTGTCGCCCGACAGGCCGAGCCACTGGATGCCGAATTCGGACGCCTTGCTCGAGGTGACTTCGACGATCAGCGACTCGATGTAGACCTGGGCGCGGCGCACGTCGAGCTGGTCGATCACGGCGCGCAGGTTGCGGTACACCGCCTCCGGGGCCGTGATGATCAGGGTGTTGGTGGAGGCGTCGGCCTGGATGAAGCCGGCCCCGCCGCCGGCCGCCAGCTGCGGCGTCGGGTTCGACAGCGAGGCGCCGCCGCCCTGGGT
>JACMLV010000248.1 GCA_014379395.1 Burkholderiaceae bacterium | reverse complement strand
CCGACTCCGACCACTACGTCGAGATCGGCTGGGACGAGGCGTACGCGCTGGTCGCCGAGCATCTCACCGCGCGCCGCCCTGCTCTCCCACCAGCGCCACATCCAGAGCGGCATGCGGCACCAGATGGCGCAGCGGCGCGACGCGCTGGGCGCCCTGGCGTCCCAGCTCGAACTGCTCAATCCGCAGCGCACGCTCGAGCGCGGCTACGCGATCCTGACCGACGACAAGGGCGCGATCCTGCGTTCGCCGACCCAGTTGCAGCCGCGCCAGAACATCGGCGTGCGGCTGGCCGAGGGCAGCGCCCAGATCGGCATCGCCAGCGTCCAGCCGAGCCTCGATTAGTGGGGTTCCGCGGTGGCGCGCGGCACACTTCGGGGCTCGCCAGCAGCCTTGGCGCATACGTTTTACAATAGGCGCCGGTTTCAACAAAAATAACCCGCAGAATAATCCGCTAAACCCCACCCCGAAGGACAGAACATGGAACACACCCTGCCACCATTGCCTTACGCAATCGACGCCCTGGCTCCGCACATCTCCAAAGAAACGCTGGAATACCACTATGGCAAGCATCATCAAGCCTATGTGACCAACCTGAACAACCTGATCAAGGGCACCGAGTTCGAGAACCTGTCGCTCGAAGAGATCATCAAGAAATCGTCCGGCGGCATCTTCAACAACGCGGCCCAAGTCTGGAACCACACCTTCTACTGGAACGGCATGAAGCCGGCCGGCGGCGGCGCGCCAAGCGGCAAGCTGGCTGCCGCGATCGACGCCAAATGGGGTTCGTTCGACAAGTTCAAGGAAGAATTCACCAAGTCGTGCGTGGGCAACTTCGGTTCGGGCTGGACCTGGCTGGTGCAAAAAGCCGACGGCGCGGTCGACATCGTCAACACCTCGAACGCCGGCTGCCCGTTGACCGCCGGCGACAAGCCACTGCTCACCTGCGACGTCTGGGAGCACGCTTACTACATCGACTACCGCAACCTGCGCGCCAAGTACGTCGAAACGTTCTGGGGCCTGGTGAACTGGGACGCCGCCGGCGCCAACTTCGCCTAAGGTTTCAAGCAAGCGGCGCAGGCAGTTTTTGCGCAATAAAAAATCCGCCTTGCGCGGATTTTTTTACGCCCGCGTCTTTTTCACGCCCACGTCAAGAGTTCGGATGGCTCAGCGCGTACAGCACATGCTGCCACCAGTGCGCCCGCGTTTGCACCCGCGCCAGGCAGCGCGCGTCGATCTCGGCCGGAAAGACCCGATCCTGGCAGGCCCGCGTCAGCAAGGCGTTGCGCTGGTTCTCCGCGTGGCCGAGGGCGATGACCAGCCAGACGATCAGGCCGACCGCCAGCGCCAGCAGGCTCCACGGCAAATGATTGAAGCGGCTCGCTTCGCCCGAGAAATGCCCGGGGTTCGAGGCGTGGTACATGGCCATGACGGCCTTTTCTTTGTCGTCCATGGCGGCATTTTAACGCCATGAACCATCGGCGCGCGTCAATGTCCACCCGTTATCGCCCGATTCGACGCAACCGACCAGGAGGCACGCCATGGCTGTTCCATTGAAAAAATTGTCCGATCAAGTCATCGTCATCACCGGCGCGACCAGCGGCATCGGCCTGACCACGGCCCGCATGGCCGCCGACCAAGGCGCCAAGCTGGTGCTGGTGGCGCGCGAGCAGGACGCGCTCGACCGCCTGGTGGCCGAATTCCGGCGCCACGGCTCGCCCGCCCTCGGCATCGCCGCCGATGTCGG